>CALKMO010000351.1 GCA_937991785.1 uncultured bacterium
GAACCGGTGCGCGGAAGCTTCGCCGGCCGCGTTCCGACATCCTGCGGATTCTTCGTATTCGAGGCCTGTTTGGCGGTCTTCGAGCGCGTGTGTCCTTGTGGCGGAAAGGTGAACTGCGGTGCCGTTTGGAGGACGCCGTGCCGGGCGCGATAATCGGCGGACCGTCCGCGGTTAAACTGGCAGTTTGGCTGGAGAGGGCGAGCGGTCTTTGCGCCGGAGCTTCGGCGCAGAATATCCGGCCGGAGGATCTCGCAGCCATGGCGGAGGCGGACGCGCGTTCCGAGTTCGCTAGGGCCGGGCATCTGGCATCCCATCCCGCATTCGACGCGGGCAGCGGGATGGACGCTGAGGCGATCCTGCGGGAAGCCCTGAGCGAAGCCCGTTGCTTCAGGCTTTCCGTCCGAGATGGCGCCGATCCGCGCGAGGCGGGGGATGTAATAAGGAAGCTGGCCGGCGTTTGAATTCCGCGGCAGGACTCCGCGGCGGCATCTTTCGCCGGAGCGGACAGGCCGTATTCCGTCTGATCGGATAGGGTGTCCGTTCGGGGTAAAGAGAGCTAAGCGGCGGCGCGGGGATCTCCGGTCAAAAGTTTTCAATCCGCTGCGGCTCTGGGAAGCTTCGCTCGCCTTGCCCGGCGTCAGCATCTTCCTTCCCGCCGGCGAGATATGGCCTTTATGTACCCGGTATAGTTGCGATGGATCTCTTCCATGGAATCTCCACCGAACTTTTCGAGGAACGCATCGGTCAGGATGATGGCGACCATGGCCTCGCCGACGATCGAGGCCGCCGGCACGGCGCAACTGTCGGACCGCTCGATGGAGGCCTTCGAACGACGCCCGGTCCTTATGTCCGCCGAGGGAAGTGGATCCATAAGCGTCGGTATGGGTTTCATGACAGCCCTGACCAGTATGATTTCGCCGTTGCTGACACCTCCTTCGATTCCCCCCATATTGTTGGTTTTTCTGAAAAACCCTCCGTTGGGCAAGGGATGTTTTGGAACGGCGTAGCCGATGGGATCGGCAGCCTGTGAGCCCGGCATCGCCGCCAGCGCGAAGCCGGCGCCTATCTCGACGCCCTTGATCGCTGGTATGGACATGACCGCGGCGGCCAGGCGGGCATCTAGGCGCCTGTCCCATTGGGCGTAAGATCCTAGGCCGGCGGGCGCTCCGCGGGCCGCGACTTCGAAGACGCCCCCCACCGTGTCGCCGCGCGCGGAGGCCTTGTCTATCTCGCGCCGCATCGCCTCGGCGGTTCGGCGGTCCGGGCAGCGAACGTCGCTTCCGTCTGCCCCCTCGAAATCGCTCCATTCCGGCGCGCTTCCGGGCGACATCGCCGCCCCGCCTATGCGCGTCACACGGCTCCGTATTTCGATGCCGAACTTCCGCAGAAGCGTCTTGCACACGGCTCCGCAAGCCACTCTCGCCGCCGTTTCCCTGGCGCTGGCGCGCTCCAGCACGTCGCGGATCGGCGCTCCGTATTTCAGGTGTCCGGCAAGGTCGGCGTGGCCTGGACGCGGCGCGTAAAGTTCCGGCGCCGTCTCCAGCCGCGAATCGCGGTTCCATACGGCGATCAGCAAGGGGCAGCCGTTGGTGATTCCGCGCCGCGCGCCGGACAATATGTCGGCCGCATCGGCCTCGATCCGCTGTCTTCCGCCTCGGCCGTACCCCGAGCGCCTCCGCGCAAGCTCCCCGTCTAGGAAACCCCGATCCAGTTTAAGCCCCGCCGGAAGGCCCTCGACCAGGGCGAATATGCCCCTGCCGTGGGATTCTCCGGCGGAACTGAATCTGAGCGCCATCGCCGTCCCCTCCAAATCCATAACGCGACCGTGCGGTTAAATCGCGCGGATCCCGGCGGTAAGACGCTCCGGGATGATCGCGAATCTGCCGTTACCCTTCCCGCATCTCATCCAGGCAAAGCCTATGCAGAAACATGCCACAGTCTAGCGCCGCATGCCAGTCGAAGCGGGAAGGCTGCCGGGGAAAAGCTCGGCGCGGAGGCTTGCAGTCGCCCTGCATCCTGCGGCGCCTTAGGGGATAAAAGGCGTTGACCTGCGCGGGCGAAGGGGTACTCTTTCGATGCGTGCATGCCGGAGGCGCGGTCCCATCGCAGGCGATTGCGGGCTGCCTGATGGGAAAGCAAGAGACGGCAGCCGTCCGGCGGCTTGGCGCGCCCCGGCGCGCCTTCACGGCGATGGGCGATTGGGATTTGCCGCCATCGGGGCCGCGCGCCGCCGGTATATCGGGACGCGAGGGCGTCGCAATCCTTTCCGGGAGATCCGCGGTTCGTCCGATGATCGCTCTTCTGGCCGACGTGCATGCCAACCTCGAGGCCTTGCGGGCCGTCTTCGACGACCTGCGCCGCCGCGAAATCCGAAGGATATTTTTCTTGGGCGATATGGTGGGTTACGGCCCTAATCCCGTGGAGACGCTCGAATTCATGAAGCATTTCGAGTTCTGCCTGCTTGGCAACCACGATGAGGCCGTTCTTAAGGGACCGCCAAAATCCTTCAACAGGTACGCAGTGCGCGCCGCCTTATGGACCCGAAAGCTCATTTCTCCTGACGAAATGGGGATAAAGGCGCTGCTCCCGGGAGAACACGCACGCCGCGCCGAACATTGGCGTTTCTTGAGTTCTCTGAGGCCGGCAAGAACCCTCGGCGATATGATGTTCGCCCACGACACGCCGGCCGATCCAGGGTCGGCCAAGTACATCCGCAGCCTGAAGGACGTCGAGGAAGTGTTCGTCGCGAGGCCGAAGGAAAGGATTTTCTTCGTGGGCCACTCCCACGTGCCGGGAATATTCGACGAAAACGGCGCGATCGTTCCTGAGCCGGGGAAAAAATATTCTTTCGACGGACGCATGATCGTGAACGTCGGTTCCGTGGGGCAGCCGCGCGACAAGGATATCCGGGCCTGCTACGTGGTCTTATTCCCTGACGGATTCCGCTTCCATCGGGTCCCTTACGACATCGAGGCGACCATGCGCAAGATAAGGGCGGAGCCGGAGCTGGACGATATGCTCGCCATCCGACTGGCCAAGGGGATATGACGGGCAGGGCGTTCGTTTGCCTTGATTCGCCGGAGCGCGCAGATAAAGTACCCGCGCGCCGAGAGGCTTTGTTTGCCTAAAACAGGACATCCGGCCGGTGAGATATTCCGCATTGGGCGGGCGGAGTTGTTCGGCCGGGCGAAGGGAGAAAGAGAGGGAACCATGGCGGTACCAGGCGGTAACGAAGGAAGACCCGAGTACAGGTTGGCGGAAAGGATAAGGCAGGTGGCTCCATCGGCTACGCTGGCCATATCCGCCAAGGCGAAGAAAATGAAGGCCGAGGGGATTGATGTGATCGGTTTCGGCGCAGGTGAACCCGATTTCGATACCCCGGCCCACATAAAAGCCGCCGCCGTCGCGGCGCTTAATGCAGGCGATACTAAGTACCTTGCCAGGAAGGGCGCCGCCCTTGTCGACCTGATAGCCAGGAAGTTAAGCGAGGAAAACAACCTCGCCTACGACAAGGCGCAGATACTGGTTTCGAACGGCGCGAAGCATTCCATCTATAACATAATACAGGCCGTCTGCGGCGATGGAGACGAGGTGCTTATCCCGTCGCCGTATTGGGTGAGCTATCCTGAGATGGTCCGCTTGGCGGGGGCGACGCCCGTTTCTATCGAAACGAATGCCGAGACTGGGTTCAAGGTATCGCCGGCTCAACTGGATGCCGCCATAGGGCCCAAGACGCGCCTGTTCATATTCAACAGTCCATCCAACCCGACCGGGGCCGTGTACGAACCGGACGAAGTGCGGGCGCTGGCCGATGTGCTGGCAAGGCACAGGCTGCTTACGATCTCGGACGAGATATACGAGCACCTTCTGTACGACGGGGCGAAGTTCCTGAGCATGGCGGCGGCCCGCCCGGCCATGAAGGACTTGACCGTCACCATAAACGGCCATTCGAAGACCTACGCGATGACCGGGTGGCGGATAGGTTATGCCGCCGGCCCGGAGCCGATAATATCGGCTGCAAGAAAACTCCAGGACCATTCCACCAGCGACCCGGTCTCGTTCGCGATAGCCGGCGCCGCAGCGGCGCTGGAGGCCTCGCAGGAAGAGCGCGAACGGATGAGGGCCGAGTTTGACGCCAGGCGCAGGTACATGGTGGAACGGTTCCAAAAGATGAAAGGGGTGCGCCTGGTGCCTCCGCGCGGGGCCTTCTACGCCTTCCCGGACGTTTCGGCGCATTACGGGCAGAAACTGAGCGGGATGGATGTAAAGGATTCGCTTAGTTTCGCTGAGGCTTGCCTGACCGGGGCGCGCGTGGCGGTAGTCCCCGGGGGGCCTTTCGGCGCGGATGGGTGCGTCCGCTTCAGCTACGCCGCGGACATGGCTTCGATACGCGAGGGTCTTGACAGGTTCGAAATGTGGTTGGCGGGAAGCTGATACGTCAGCAGAGCAAGACGGGCAATGCCTACAAGTCGGCTCGTGCGAGTGCGGACGGAGCGGACAGAGCGACATCGAGCGGAACGCGCCCGGGCTGGGCCGAGGAGCCTAAGGAGAGCAAAGACGAATATGGCCGACATGATCCCGATGACCGAAGAAGGGCTAAAGAACCTGAAGGACGAGATCGAGCGGCTGGAGGCGAAGCGCCCGCAGATCCTTAAAGCCGTGAAGGAGGCCCGCGAGCAGGGGGACTTGAGCGAGAACGCCGGTTACCATGCCGCGCGGGAGGAGCTGGCCATATTGGATACCCGGATCGAAGAGCTGAAATCCAAGGTCGCCAGGGCGCAGATAGTGGATCCGAAGAAGGCTGGAGGCGGGGAGGGAGCGGCTTTCGGCGCCTCGGTCAGGATACTCGACTTGGCGATCGGAGAGGAAACCGAGTACAAGTTGGTCGGGGCAGGCGAGGCCGACATAATGAGCAATAAGATACTTACCACATCGCCGCTGGGGCAGGCGATGCTCAACAAAAAACCCGGCGATGAGTTCGAGGTCAAAGGGCCGCGCGGGACCGCCCGATACAGAATACTTTCCGTAACCTACTGACACGGATTCCCCGTCTGCGCGGGTTTCCCGCCCCGAATAGGCCGCCGGGAAACCGGGGGGAAAGAAAGGATGCGTGCGGAAGCGGATCGGATACCGAAGATGTCTGCTGCGACATCCGAAGGCCGGCCGGGCGGCATACGGCTGAAAGGACCCCGCGGGGCGTCAACCCGGACGGCGTTGGCGATCGCTGCGCTCGCGGCCGCCGCGTCGCTGGCCGCGGTCGAGGCGCGCGCCATAGACGCCATAGATCCTGACGACCCGTTCAAGCCGCTGCCTCCCACGCTCGACAGAACAGAAGTCGAGGCCGGAGGTTCATTCGATATACGGCTGACGATACCTGTTACGGAAGGGCACCACCTGAGCGGCGGCTCCATAAAGATATCGCCCAGACCTCACCCGTTCGTCCGCTTCGAACCGGCCTTCATCCCGCTGCCGGTTACAAAGGACCTGAGCGCCGGTGAAGGACTTCCTCCGGAGCCGACCAGTCTCTACGACAAGGACGTGTCGGTCAGGCTTACCGGGAAGGTCTTGCCTTCGGCGCCTATCGGAAGGACGATGTTCGCCTTCGAGGTGGAATATCAAGGCTGCGCCGATGTTCCAAAGTATGTATGCCTTCCGCCCAAAAAACGACTCTTCCACATGTCGCTCAAAATAGTCCCTGCCCGCCAGGCTGACGGCGCCGCGGGCGGCTTCGGAACCGAGGGCAAGGCCAAGCCCGCGTTGGGTTTGGCGCCTCCGGATGGAGGCGGTCCCGCCGGCGCATCCGATTCTACTCCGGCCGACGGCGAAGTCGCGCCCCGCGCAGGTTCGGCCGGCCGGCTGCCAGGCGATTCGGGCGCGATATATTCGGAATCCGGTTTTCTCCTTACGCTGCTCCTGATGTTCGCGTCTGGCCTCGGGTCCGCTATGCTGCCATGCGTGTACCCCCTGATCCCGATCGTCCTCGCGATAGTCGGGGCGAGGCAGGTCGAGAGCAGGCGGACGGCGTTCCTGCTGGCGCTGACATTTTCGGCGGGCGTAGCAGCAGTTTACACCGCTCTGGGGACGGCTGCCGGTTTTCTCGGCGCAAGCTTCTCCGGCCTGATGCAGAGTCGCTGGGTGGTGGGCGCAATTGCGATGATATGCTTCGCAATGGCATTTTCGATGTTCGGCGCCTTCGAGATCGCCCTTCCGTCATCGGTCCAGACGCGCCTCAGCTCCCTGGGCGGCCGCGGGTTTGGAGGCGCGTTCGTAATGGGGGCGCTTTCCGGAGTGCTCGCGTCCTCCTGCGTAGGTCCTGTCATGATCTCGATACTGGCGATGATAGCGGGCAAAGGCATCGCTGCCTACGGATTCGCTATGCTCTTGGCCTATTCGATAGGTTTCAGCCTGCCGTACCTGGCGGTCGGCGCCACGGCCGCCAGCCTGCCCAAGCCTGGAGAGTGGATGGCGCGCGTCAAGAAGACCGGCGGGATAGTGCTCCTGGGCGTAGGCCTGTGGTATCTGGCCGGAGCGATCCCAAGGGAGTATCATCTCCTTTTATGCGGCGGGTGCGCGGTGTTCGTGGCGGTCTTCGCAGGGGCGTTTGATCATCTCCCCGCGGCAGCCTCGGCGTGGGAGAGGACGGCAAAGGCATTCGGTCTGATCTGTTTCCTGCTTGGCGCTATGGCGCTGGTCGGAGCGGGCATCGAGTTCGGGCTGCTGGATTTCGTGTCACAGCCGCCGACGGGGGCCGCAGCATCGCGACGCGGGGAAGAACCCGGCGCGGGCGGCGCGACCGGAGGATTTACCGGGAGCATCGGCGCCGGAGCACCTGCGAAAACCGCGGAAGGAATACTATGGTTCGCGTCCGAGGAAGAGGCTAAGGCGGCCGCGAAGGCGGAACGGAAACCAATGGTCATGGATTTCCGCTCCGACACCTGCTCCGTATGCCTGGCCCTGGAAAGGACGACGTTCAGGGATCCGGAAGTCGTTGCCGAGAGCAGGCGGTTCGTCATGGCCAAAATAGATCTGACAGGCAATCCGCCGGAAGCCGAACGTTCCAGGGCTGCGCATAGGGTGATGGGTCTGCCTACAATACTGTTTTTCGATTCCGAAGGCAGGCGGCGCGACGACCTTACGCTGAACGAGTACGTCGGACCGAAGGAGTTTTTGGCCAGGCTCCTGGCGCTTTCCCAGCCTCCGATCCGATGAAGAAAATTCCGGGGGGCGGACGTCGCGCCGCCGGGATAACGAAAAGGCGGCCGCAGTAGGAGGATGAGGACGGCCTAGGGGCGAATTAGGAGGCAGGGGTGGTGCGCGACGCCGGTAATCGCATCCGCCAGGCGCGAAAGGGCGCGGGGCTGTCCCAGACCGAACTGGCTCGAAAGGTAGGGGTTTCCGTAACGACCGTCAGCGACTGGGAGACCGGCAAGTACGCGCCGACGATGAGGCACCTGGCAGCCCTGTCCAAAGTCCTTCGCAAGGATCCTTTGTGGTTCATGGGAGGATCCGATTGCGGACGCGTAGCAGGCACCGCCGCTGGCGACTTGTCCGTGGAAGATATAGACCGCTTGATGGATTTGCTGCGCGATGCCAAGCGGGCGATCAAGGGGCAGCGCGCAAGGACATCGGGGGAGGACGTCCGCGAAGCGAGCGCCGAAGGCGCGGATGCTCTAAGAACGGGTGCAGGGGGCGGCGCGGCCGACGCCGGAAGAACGGGAAGTCCGGCAGGAGGAGGGGGCGCGGCTGAGGCATGCTCGCTTCCTGTGCTGGAATCCGCCCTGGATAGGATGCCGCGGTTCGAAAACCCGAAGGCGCCGATCTCCGGAATGGTCGCAGCCGATACCGGCGAAGGGCGAAGGTGGATAGCTGAGCCGGAGGAACCCGGTGGGGCTGCAGGCGCGGACGCCCAAGATCCCAGATTGGTGAGGGTAAGGGGGGCGAGCGCCGAGGAGTTCGCGAGGGACGGCCAACACGTCCTTATAGATGCGGCATGCACGAACGTCAGCGTCGGCGAGGTGTGCGTCGTGCTGACCAGGGACGGAGCCCTTAGACTCAAGCGCAAGCTGCCGGACGAGAGCGGCAACAGACGGTACCAGAGCATAAACCCGGCATACCCGCCTTTGATCGTGCCCGCGAGGCAGGTTGTGGCCGAATTCCCGGTGTGCGCGGTGATAACCAAGGCGAAGCTGATCTCGCCCGCGGAGACGCAGGACGAAGAGCCGCCGCCCGGTGGTGTGCCCTGAATGCGGTTCATCCCAGGCGGCTCGGCCGGCGCATCCGCGGACAGGGGCAGAGACGGCGCCAGCCGAGGTGCCCGCGGTCCGGGCAGGCATAGCGATCGGAGGGATCAACATGGGAGCGATACCTGGGCGCGGTTCTAAGGGAGGATCGGCGGCCGATGTTCCCGGAAAGACATCGGCGAAGTCGGATGCCTCCGCGAAAAAGCCGTCCGAGACGCCGGATCAGTGGGGGAGAGCCGCGCTCGCCGGCTGCGACTGGTTCGTGAACTCGCAGGTCATTCAAAAACGCCCATGCTGGGACGCAAACCACGGGCGGTTCATGTACAACGTCCATATTCCGACGCTGCGCGCTGTGCAGGGGCTGGTATGGACCCAGGCGCGGGCGGCCATGTGTCTGATCGCCGCCTATAAAAGGACGGGCGATGAAAAATATCTGGAGTCGGCGCGGCTCGGACTGAACTATGTCAAAATTCTGCAGAACATGGATGGTCGCCATCCGTTGACGTACGGTGCTTTCCACGAGGAGACGCCTCATTCGACGTTCTCTTACCCGCGGGATGCCATCGAGGCCGCCGACGCCCTGCTGCAATGGCGCTCGCTCACGGGCGATAAGGATGCCCTTTACCGCGTCGAGCTTTTTATGAAATGGTTCCGCCGCAATGCCTGGAAGCGATATCCCGGCTTCGGATGGTGGGTCCGCAGAAGCGTGCGGTTCGACGAGGCGGAGGCGGAGGCGGAGGATCGCCCGGTCCCCTGCGAGATGGGATGCGCTACCATACTGGCCCATGCCTTCCGCGCCACCCGCAATCCGGTCTACAAGACCATGGCCCTCGGGATCGCCGATTCGACCGTCCGCAACTACCTCAACGGGGACGACGGGTTCTTCCGCGCGGCGGCGAAAGGCGATAAGGATCAGCACGTGGACGGCCGCGGCGTCATATGGAACGACGACGGCGGAGGCGTAGGACTTCTGAACGCCTACCTCCTGAGCGGGAAGAGCAAGTACCTCGACGCCGCTCTCCGCGCCGCCGACCGATTCGCTGCCGCCGCCGACGAAATCCCGATATACAGCGGTATCGGCGCGATCGCCAATTTCCTGTTGGAGACCGATAAGGTGCTCGGCACCGGAAGGTACAGGGCTGTGGCCGAGCGCCTCGGCCGGAGGCTCCTCGAACTCCAAGCGGCGACCGGAGATCCCTTGGTCAAGGGCGCCTTCAAGGGCGAGGACGAGGGCGGAAATTGGTATGTAGAAGGGGCGGGTAACGACGAATTCGTCACCACTAGAGTCACGGCATACGCCGTATTGACCCTTTTCAAGCTCGAGGGGATCGTATGGCCGGCCGGATATTCCGTGGAATTTTAACCCGAGTCGTTCCGCGGTCGCTCAAAGCAGAGCGCCGCAGCGGCGGCGGAATTACGGTCTCAGCGGCAGGTATATGTAAAACGTGCTCCCCTTGCCGGGGGAGCTTTTGACGTCCACCCTCCCCTTGTGGGCGAGCGCTATGTGCTTGACTATCGAAAGCCCCAGGCCGGTCCCTCCCATCTCGCGGCTGCGCGCCTCGTCCGCACGATAAAACCGCTCAAACAGGCGCGGCAGGTGGCGCGCCTCTATCCCTTTCCCCTCGTCACGCACCCTTATTACGACCTCGCCTTCTATCCTTTCGGCCTCGATGCGGACATCCTTGCCAGGATAGCTGTACTTTATCGCGTTGTCGAGGAGATTGGCTACGGCCTGTTCTATGAGGCCGCGGTCGAAGCGGGCGGTCAGCCCTTCGTCGCATGAGATCGAAACTTTTACACCCTTTTCCTCCGCCTTAGCTTCGCAATCCTGAGCGGCGGCCCTGAGGACATCCGCCACACCATGTTCGGCCGGAGATATGGCTGGGAGTTCGGTCTCGCGTTCCAGTCTCGCCAGCACGAGCAGGTCGTTGACGATTGCGCCCAGGCGGTCGGCCTGCCGGGCGGCTATCTCCAGAAAGCGCCTGGCCCTGTCGGGGTCGGCTCCAGCGCCGTCCTTCAGGGTTTCGATCGAGGCCTTTATGGCCGTTATAGGGGTCTTAAGCTCGTGCGACACGTTGGCGACAAAATCCTTCCTCACTGTCTCAAGGCGCCTTAGCTTGGTGACATCGTCGAGCACGATGACGATGCCGGCCTTGCGGTTTGAGGCGTCTCGCATCGGCGTGGCCCGCGCGCGGAAGGTCCGCTCCTCGCCACCGCGGAACGTCAGATACCCTTCCACCGGACCGTCCGAAGCCAAAGCCCTCGCCGCGAACTTCGCCGCGTCCGCCTCGCGGGCGACCTCGTAGAGGCTCCGCCCCGCCGCTTCCTCTCCGATGCCGAGCAGCTTTCGCGCGGCGCCGTTGGCCCAGAGGACCCGCTCGGAGACGTCTATCGCGAGCACGCCTTCCGACATGCTCGACAGTATGGCATCTCTCTCGTTCCGCTCCCGCGCCAGGGCCGCGATCTTCCCGTCGAGCTCCGCGGCCATCCGGTTCAGCGCCTCGACCAGCGCGTCTATTTCCTTCACGTCCGACTTTGGAACCCCGCGGGAGAAATCTCCCGCCGCAAAACTCTCCGCCGCTGTCTCCAGGGAGCCGACTACGGCCGCCGCGCGCCTGGCCACCAGAAATGCCAGCAGCGCGGACAATGCCGCCGCGGCCAGCGCGCAGATCGCTATGCCCGTCCGAACATTCCCCGCCGCCTCGGCGGCCTCGCGCAGATGCGAAGCGGCTCGTACCGCGAGCGATATTTTTCCGTCCCGGCGGAACGGGACCGCCACGTACATGGTATCCCATCCCGTCGAGCTGCTCCGGCGGATGTCACGGCCTACTTCTCCGCCCAGCGCGGCCCTAATTTCGGGCCTTCCTGCATGATTGACCATGGTTTCCTGGAAGACATCGGAGTCGCCGGCGACCGTTCCGTCCGGGAGCACGAAGGTAATCCTGGCGGAGGCGTAGGATGCGATCGATCTGGCGAGATCCTCAAGACGGATATCTCCGCCGCGCTCGAAACGTTCCGCCACCAGTCGCTCCGCCATCCTGGCTTTGGCTTCCAGCTCGCGCGAAGCCCTCTCTACGAAAAACCCGCCAGCCGAATGCGCCGCGTACCACCCTCCGGCCACGGCGAAGAAGGCGACCACGCCCAGATAGGTGGCGTAAAGTTTCCAGAACAGGCACCGACGTGCCATCCCGCCCCCGCCTTACCGCTTTCCTGCGCGGCGATATCGGCATGGTTGCGCCGCGCTCGCTCCCGCCCACCGCTTCGATCCGGCGATGCCGTATCCCCGCCGCGCAACCGGCTCGTCCGCCGACCCCTCATTCTTCCTCGGAAGTCGCGAACTTGTAGCCGACGCCCCGCACGGTGCGGATCATGTCCCCGGCGGTGCCGAGCTTTCTGCGGAGCGAAACGATGTGCACGTCTATCGTCCGATCCGTAACGGCCGCATCCTTGCCGCGGACCGCGTCCACTATCTGGTACCGGGTAAAGACCCAGCCCGGTCTCCTCGCCACGAAGTGCAGGATGCCGAATTCGGTGAACGTTAGGTCCACCAGCTTCTTGCCGACTTTGACTTCGCGCCGCCCAGGATGTATTTCCAGATTGCCGAACTTCAGCGGCGCCTCTTCGGCGACCTCGGGCTCCGCCCGTCTCCGCAGCACTGCTCTCAAACGCGCCGCCAGAACGCGCGGACTGAAGGGCTTGACGACGTAATCGTCCGCGCCAAGTTCCAGCCCGGCCACTATGTCGGCATCTTCCCCTTTGGCGGTCAGCATCACTATCGGGATGTTCCTGGTCTCCTCGTCGGATTTCAGTTTCCTGCAAACGTCCAATCCGTCAATACCGGGCAGCATAAGGTCCAGGACGACAATATCCGGCGACCATTTCTTCGCAGCGGCCAAGGCTTGCTCTCCGCTGGCTACGCACAGCGCGTCGTAGCCGTTTTTCTCGAGATTGTACTGAACGATCTCGAGTATTTCCTTCTCGTCGTCCACCACCAGCACGCGTTTTTTGGCAGCTGACATTTTTCCCGGCCTCCAAATCAGACCCGCCTGCGTTCATTATCCATGAAATATAAATCCAGTTAAAGGTTAGGTAATTATTAATCTACAGTTAGAATCGCCATGTCTTGAGTTCCCGATCGTCGTAGGAGACGGGCATGGATGGTGGCGGAAATGAGCCGGACCGGCCAAAATGCGGGTATGGCGGCTTGGCATAGAAGTCCGTAAGGCCCTCGAACTTGGCGGATAGTCCGGGCGGCATATCGGCGGGGCGGCGCATTCGGCCGGGGATGCTCGTAGCGGCCGCTTCGAAGCGAATGTGTAGGCGGAGAAGGAATCCGGAGCCGCGATCGCGGCGCAAGGCTAGGGACGGAGAGAGATGGGCGACGGAAAAAAGAAAAGGCGGCAGCGCCAGGGAGAGAACAGGGCGGCAGGGGAGTCTGCGGCCGGGAACGTCCCGCCGACGGGCGATACCGGCGGCGGAGGCGGGAACCTCGAAGTCGAGGTCAGTCCGTGGGCCTGGAGCATGCCTGGCGATTGGGAGGCCGCGAAGGTCAACCCGTGGAGCGGCGGCGGGTACTACCAGTTCGAGGACATCCTTGGAATGCGGGCCGCCCTGCGGCTGTTCGACCTGAAAGAAGATGTTCCTCCGGAAAAAGAGCTGGAATCGTTCAAGAAGTCCCTTGTATCGGACATTAAGCGAACGGGCAAAACGCTCAAGGAAGGACCTGTGAGGAAGGCGCGCATCCCATGCATGCCGGATGCATCGGCCATCATCTGGGAATACGCGGTTGGCGAGGAGCCAGTGGCGGCCTATGTCGCCACGTCCCGTTCGGCCAGGGCCGGTCTATTGGCCATCTTTCCGACAAGGGAGTGGCGCAGGGGCGAGGAGGCGGTATTCCTCGAAAGCGTGAGGAAGGTAGGCGATCGGGACCGATGTCGCTTCCGCATCCCGCCGGTTTCCGCCGTCTTGCCCGTTGGGGCCGTGTTCGAGGAAATCCAGACGTCGCCGTGGCTGATACATGCCAGGGCCGGCGGCGTCCGCGTTTCGATTTCCAGAACGCCCCAAGCCGGTCTGCAGCTGCACTCGAGAAAGCTTGCCGACATCGCGAAGGCGACGCTTGCAGCGCGCGAGCAGTGGACCCTGCGGGTATCCGAGGAAAAGTTCCGCGGCCACGATTCGGTGCGCTTCGAACGGCGCGACGGCCCCGTCACCGCCCTGGTCAGAAGCGCCTTGAAAGCCGCCGGCTTCAAGGGGCGGCTGGCCGTGGGCCGCACGTGGCATTGCGGCTCGGAAAACGCCATCTATACGGTATGGACGATATGTTCGGGAGGACCGAAAGGCGAGGAAACCGCCGAGCAAATCATGGCCGGCGTGGAGTGTTGCGCCTACGCGCCGCCGCGTGTGGTCCGGCCTCCGGGCGGTCCTCCAAAGCCGGACACATCCCCCTTGGCCAAGCGGTGGCGACAGCTCGACCTGACGCCAATGCGCGTCGAGACGGCGCGCGTGGAGGGGGGAAGCGGAGGCGGAGGAATCCTGTACTACCCCGCGCAGGACCCAGGCCGCCGCACTTGGCTACACCGCATCCTCGGTGCGCCGCCCGTCCGCCCCGGCATCAGGACCGCGAAGCTGGATCCCGTAGGGCGCTTCGTTATCGAACGCCTGGACGGAAGGCCGCTCTGGCGGCTTCTTGACGACCTTTGCGTAGAGTTCAAGACATCCCCGCGCGAAGCCTACCTCACGCTTCTTCCCTTCATGAACAGCCTGCTCTCTCGAGGCATAATAAAACCAGGCGGCCGTTAGTATCCGGACAGCCGTTCGTCGGAAGTGGGGCCCGCCTGAGCGCACAGCCGCCCATTTGCCCGGCGCGTAAAAGCGTTTAAATGCAACCGCGCCTGGCCAGAAGCGGGGCGGCAAACTACTTGCCGCTTCCCTTGGCGTCTTTCGCGGCATCTTTCGCCGCTTCTTTTACCGCCTCCTTGACGGCCTTCTCGGTCTCCGGAGAGGAGTAGACGCTTTCGATGGCCCTTCTGAGGAAGCGCATCCGAACATCCTTGCGCCTGTCCACAAGAAGGACTATCTCGTCGCCGTCAATCTCCTCGATAGTCCCTATAAGGCCGCTGACGGTAACGACCTGGTCGCGCTTCTTCAGCCCGCCGAGCATCTCTTCGCGCTTCTTTTTGCGCTGATTTTCAGGCCTGATGACGAGGAGATAGAAGATCACGATCATGACGACCATTATGACCACGAAGTTCATACTCCCCGCCCATGGGTCCTGGGTCGGGCTGCCTGCCGGGGGCGCCGATTCCGCGGTCTGGGCCAGTACCGCCGATATAAAATCCAACACGCTGCATCCTCCTTTCTATTCGAGCCCAAGCCGCCCAATAGGCCGATCGGGCCGCCTTCCGCCGCCATACGGCGGACCGCGCTACGCGCCGAAACGCTCGATCCGACGGCGCCTTCGGCTCGACGCGTCGGATTCGAACGCCGCGCTCAGGCGCCTGGGTCCCCGCCTCCGGACATGCGCGCCAGAAACCCGTCCCTGAACGCCTCGAATTTTCCCTCGAGCACCGCCGCCCGAGCGTCCCTGACCAGCCTCAGGTAGAAGCTGACGTTATGGATCGTGGTGAGGATAGCGGCATTCATGTCGTTGGCAAGAAACAAGTGGCGGAGAAAAGCGCGGCTGTGGAGACGGCAGGTATCGCAGCCGCATTCTGGATCTATGGGCGAGCTGTCCGCGGCGAAGGCGGCGGAGCGAAGCCGGATGGGGCCGCGCGAAGTGAACGCTTGCGCGTTGCGGGCGTTTCTGGTTGGCAGGACGCAGTCGAACATGTCTACGCCGAAGCCAATGGCACGCACAATATCTTCGGGCCTTCCCATCCCCATCAGGTAGCGGGGCTTGCCGGCGGGCAGCATCGGCGCAGTGAACCGGACGGCCTCGATCGTCCGAACAGGGTCCTCGCCGACCGAAAGTCCGCCGATGGCGAAGCCGCCGAATCCTCCGATCGCCGTTGTCGCCTCCGCAGATCTTCGCCGCAGGCGTTCATCCGTTCCGCCTTGGATTATCGCGAACAGCATCTGGTTGCCCGCCAGCTTCCCGGCAGCGATCCGGACAGATCGCTCGGCCCATCGGAGCGTACGCTCAACCGCCGCCTCCACTTCAGAAGCAGGCGCGTCGCCAGGAGGACAGACGTCGAGCGGCATTACGATATCCGATCCGAGCATCGCCTGTATCTCCATTACGGTTTCCGGCGAGAAGAACCTGGCGGAGCCGTCCGCCGGCGAACGGAATTCGACGCCTTCCTCCGATATGCGCCTCGAGGAGGCCAGGCTGAATACCTGGTAACCGCCAGAATCGGTCAGGATTGGACCGGCCCATCCGGAAAAACGATGCAGGCCGCCGAGTTCGGCTATGAGCTTCTCGCCGGGCCGCATGGCCAGATGATAGGCGTTGGCCAATATGATGGATGCGCCCATTCCCCTGAGGCATCCGACCGTGAGACCCTTGACAGCGCCTCGCGTACCGACAGGCATGAAAGCCGGCGTCGGCACCTCGCCGCGCGACGTTCTGATGATTCCCGCCCGAGGTCCATCGCCTCCGCGCGGAGCGGCGACCAGTTCGAAAGACGGAGCGGACGGAAAGCTGCCGGCCACAACCGATTTCCCGTTCAAAACATTCCCTCCCTGCAGTCATCGCCTTTCAAGGACTTGCCCGATCCCATGGAATTCCGGAACTCCGAAAGAACGCGCCCACCGGGAAATCTTCGCGCGTCATATGCCGCCATGAGATCGCAAAGCCCCTGTCGGAAATGCTCCCGCAAAAAAAAAGCAGCTCCGGATAGCCAGCGGAATCCGGCGCCTGCCTATTGGAACGGCCGCGTCCGATTCCGCAAGAAAATTGTGCCGGTGGTGCCGCCGTGTTATCATTTGCGGTCCCTGGAAGTATCTGCGCCGGTCTCGCCGGCTACCCGGCGTAGGGCTCGGCGGCGGCAGGGAGGGGAGTGGGAGTTCGCGCGTTTTGGGAAAAGGAGGCATGGATGAACAGGATTCCCGCAAAACATCGGAAGCCTTCCGCGAAGAGGGTATCGGCGACGGTCTCGGGCGCGGCGATAGCGATAGCGCTCGTCGCCTCGGTATCCGCGGCAGGCACCGCTTCGGCCGGCGAACAAGGAGCCGGGGGCAATCCCTTCCGGACGGCTGCGGAGTCCGTTCGCCCGTCGTTGGTTTTGGTAACAGGACGCATGCGGCGGATGAAGGAGGTCCAGGGCTTCAGGAAGATCGGCATCGTGGCCTCGGAAGACGGCTTGGTAATCTCGGACGGCAGCATAAGGTCTGAGGATTACGAGACCACCGATCTGGCCATAGCGCTTTCGGACGGGACTTCGCTGCCGTGCTCATACGTCGGCAAGGACGACGACCTGAACCTGGCCTTCCTCCAAATCGGAAAGTTGGATGGGCGGAAGCTCGTACCGCTCAAGTTCGGACGTGATGCGTCCGCCGTCCCCGATATCGGCGACGGGCTGATAGCCGTCAGCCTGCTCGATGACACGCCTCCGTTCCTGCCTAAGGTTGATCGCGGTATGGCGACCGCCCGCACGAGGGATCCGTTGCGACCGGTTCAGACGGACTTGGATCAGCGCGGCGAGCTTGACCTGCCCTGCCCAGTGCTCGATTCATCCGGCCGTACCGTCGTCGGTTTGCTCGCTCCCGGCGCCGCTTCGCTCCTGATACCCGCCCCCTCCGTCGCCGCGCTGGCGGCTCGGCCCCCGCGGGAATCCGAAGACGGCGGCGAAAAGGCGTGGCTGGGCATAGTGATGCAGGCGCTTACTCCGGATCTGGCCGAATACTGGAAGATACCGGAAGGCAAAGGGGTGGTCGTTGGCGCCGTTGTGCCGGGAGCTCCCGTCGAGAGCGCCGGCATCAAGCCTGGGGATGTAATAACGTCGTTCGACGGATGGCAGATACCGATATCGAACGACTCCGAGCTCCCCGTGCTGATACGGCGCGTTAAGTCCACGCCGGTCGGCAAGACGGTCCGGCTGGCGGTGTATCGCGACGGCGAGCGGAGGGTGCTGGAGATCAAGCTCGGAGCGCGTCCGAAAAGCGGGCTGCTCGCCGATACCTTCGAGGACCACGATCTCGGCATCGCCGTCAGGGAGATAACGCTCGACCACCGTCTCCGCATGAACTTGGCACCCTCCGACGGCGGCGTGCTGGTGGATAGGATCGAGCCGGCGGGATGGGTGGCGCTCGCCGGGATGAGAACTTACGACATAATCCAGCGGGTGGATAACGTCGCGTGCGGGAACGTAACAGCCTTCAGAGAAACGATCGAACGGCTGAAAAAGGACAGGCCGAAGAAGATAGTGTTCATGGTAAAACGCGGCGTGGATTCCGAGTTTGTCGTGGCGACTCCGGACTGGGATAAGAAGACCGAGGATGAGGAGGAGTAAGGCGCCGGAGTTCCGTCTCTTTCGGGAGGACGGTCGGTTCAGCCGCGGCGCACCGTCCGGCCCGTTCGTAGAGCGAAGAGGAAAGGATCGCGCGTCTTGAGCGGCACCTACTCCGTGCCGCGCGCGGGAAAAGAGTCGCGACCGGCAGACCTGACCGGCTATCGGAGATGTCCTTTTTATCGGGGAGGGCGGCGCTGGCATCCTCCGGCGATTGCCATGCCATACCCCCTTTGGCCGGGCGGTCCGCTCCGATTCCGCTAGAGGCCGCTGGAGGCTTTGGGATGATATCCCCGCGAGATGGCGAACTTTTCGGGCAGATAGCCGTGGCAATGGGGTTGCTTACGGCCGAACAGCTCGAGGAGGTCCTGCGACTGCAGAAGGACTCTGCCTATGCCGGAACGAAGAAACGCATCGGGGAAATATGCGTAGAGCGCGGGTACATGAGGGAAGAGCAGATAGAGGAGGTGCTGTACGAACAGGTGATGAAATACATCTCATACAAGCAACCGGTCTCCTCCGAACGGGAGGCTTCTGCGGCCGCGGCGGCGCCGCCGCACCCGACCGTAAGAATGCCGGCCGAAAGCTCAGAACCGGCGAGTGCCCGAGGAGGCGGCGGCTCGCGGGCAAACCTCAAGTCCGTCGCCGGACGTGAGCTTGTCGGGAAGAGCGAACCAAAGGTAAAGGGGAAGGATGCCGCGAATCGCGCCGCGGCGGGAAGAAAAATAATGGAGAAGAACGCCCTGCTTCCCAAAGGATGTCTTGGGCGGACTTTGCTGGCAGCCCTCGCCGCAGCGGCAGCGGCGTGGGGCCTGGCGGCGTCGAGCGGACTCTAACCTTGTGCGGACCGCTGCGGCCGAACCCTGCGGCTGCGACAGCGGCTTGACGCCGGACAGGCTGCTCGGCCGGTTCCGTGCATCGCCGCGGCCTTTCGCGGCGGTCCGCCGCCATCGGGCGCGGTCGGAGTTTGGCGCCGAAGAGATGAAGATCAAACGCCTGCCGGAACATTTTCAGGTCGAAGAGGTGCTACGGACCCGTCCGGGACCGTCGGGCACCCACGCGGTCTATCTTGTCGCCAAGCGCGGGATGACGACCTGCGAGGCGGCCCGCGCGCTGGCAGCGGCAGCGCGGACGGTTCCAGCCCGCGTCTCGTTCGCCGGGTTGAAGGACAAGCACGCGGCTACATCTCAGTACATGGCTGTCGAGGGAGGGCCTGCGAAGGACTTCGCCGGGGCAGGCTGGGAGGCCCGCTTCGCCGGGTTCAGGGACGCCCCTCTTTCCGGTGCCGATATACAGGCAAACCGTTTCCGCATCGCAGTCCAGGACCTGACGCGCGAGGTGCTGCGTTCGATCGAACGCCGCAGGCGCGCGATGAATCTCTTCGGACTGGTCAATTATTTCGGGGATCAGCGGTTCGGATCGGCGCGCCACGGGATGGGTTTCGCGGCGGCCGAATTTGCGCGCGGGAGGGCGGAGGAGGGATTGCGGCTGGCGATGGCCGTGGAGGCGAGAAAGGATTCTGCGGCCGACAAACGATTCCGGCGAACCGTGGCGGAGTATTGGGGACGGTGGGAAGAGTGCCTCAGGCGCCTGCCGCCGCACCCGGACCGTCGGGCGGTGGAATTCCTAGCCTCGCCCGGCAGGGAAAGCGACTTCGCCGGAGCCTTCGCTCGTCTACCCATCGAGTTCCAGCGGTTTTGCGTGATGGCCTACCAGTCGTTCCTGTGGAACGAGACGGCTCGGGAACTGGTCGAATCGGCCTTCCCGAAGGAGGCGCTCCTGCGCGCATACGGCGCCGCCGGACTCATGGTCTTCCCCGCGCCTGACGCGCCTCCGCCGAAACTCCCTTCGCTTGCCGCCGATGCCCGCGGAACCGTCGCATCAGAACGCCCATGCCCATGGAACCCCGGATCTTGGAATTCCGGCCCCGAGACCATAGGCTCGTATAATCCCGATCCGAAAGGCGCCGATGCGAAAGGTTCGGGCGCGGGAAGTTCCAGAGGGGGCATGCCATTTCCGGACGGCCCGTTCGGAGCGGACGCCGCGGACGGAAAACCCCGGAGCCCGCTGCTTTCTGCCGTATCCGTACCGTTGGCATCGCGCAAGTCGGATCTGTCTGGACCGACGGGCGAGGTCCTTGCCCGAGTCCTCGCACGCGAAGGGATAAAGCCTAAGGACCTGCGGATCGGCCGGCTCAGGCAGCCGTTTTTCGCATCCGGTATCCGGCCTCTCGCCGTCCCGGTGACCGGATTTTCGATGTCCGCGCCGGCCCCTGATCCGTTCGACGGCTCGCGGTTTCAGGTCGAGCTGCGCTTTGAATTGCCGCCCGGTTCATACGCGACCGTCCTGCTGAGGATGCTTATTCAAGCCAGACCGTACGAAGCGGATGGCCGCCGCGTTTAGATGCGAGTGGAAGCCGAAGGCCGGTGCGGCGCTCCGGCCGCTTCCGCGCAGCCTGCGAGACGGGCAGGACGCCGGGCCGGAAGCGCGAGCGCCGGACTGGACGTCGGTTCGTCGCGGCGGGTTTTCCCTGGAGGGCGGGAATGGGGCGTAAAATCGTCGGCATAGTCGGGGGAGTCGGTCCGATGGCGGGGGTGGATCTGCACAGACGTATCATAAGGCTGACTGCCGCGAATTCGGATTCGGAACATCTGGAGGTCCTGCTCCACACGAACACGCGCATCCCCGACCGCACGGCATTCCTGCTGGGGCGGATATCCGAAAATCCCTGCACCCAGATTATCCGCAGCATTGACTTGCTTGCGTCAGCCGGCTGCCGCGTGGCGGGGATCCCCTGCAACACAGCCCACGCGACGGCGATCCTGAATCCAGTCAGAGAGCATATCGTTCGGCGTTGGCCGGACATGGTCTTGGCCGACATGATAGCCGAGACCGTATCTTATTTCAGGGACGCCATGCCGGGCATCAGCTGCGTCG
>CALKMO010000352.1 GCA_937991785.1 uncultured bacterium
TTTCTACGCCGAGCTCCTTAAGCGCCAGCCGCGCAAGCCGGGTGCGCACAACCCGCATCCTGAGGCCGCCCTTCCGCGCCTCGCGCCGCAGTTCCGTCATCTCCTCTCCGTTCAGCCCTTGGTTGCTGACGAAGACCATCCCGCTTCGGCCCCGGTAGTTCGAGACCAGCGTTTCGCGCATCAATCGGTTCACGCGACTAGGCATTTTAATCTCTCCCGAGCGCGTCACAGCGCCAGCCTGATCCCGGGCCCCATGGTCGTAGAGATCGAGGCCTTCTCAAGGTACGCGCCCTTCACGGCCGGGGGGCGTATCGCAAGGATGTGCGAGACGAACGCCCGGACGTTTTCTATCAAGTCCTCACGCGAGAACGAAACCTTGCCGACGGTCACGTGTACGTTCCCGTACTGATCGTTGCGGAATTCCACCTTCCCGGCCTTGAATTCGGCTACTGCTTTCGCTATCTCCGGCGTCACCGAACCGGTCTTGGCCGATGGCATAAGGCCCTTCGGGCCGAGAACCTTGCCGAGCCTGCTGACATATCGCATGGAGGCCGGGTGCGCCACTGCCACGTCGAATTCCAACCATCCGTCCGCGACCTTTTTCGCCAGGTCCTCTCCACCGGCAGCCACCGCGCCGGCCTTGAGCGCCGCCTCGACCTGCGAACCTTCGCAGAAGGCTATGACCCGCACGGTTTTGCCGGTGCCTTTCGGCAGGCTGAAGGCTCCCCGGACGAGCTGATCGGCCTGCTTGGTGTCCAAGTTGAGCTTTATGGCGAGATCCACCGACTCGTCGAACTTGCATTTATACGGGGAGTTCTTGATGAGGTCTATCGCTTCCTCCAGCGCGTAGGATCGGTCGGGATCCACCAGCTTCGCGAAATTCTTCGCGCGTTTGGAAACGACGCGCCTTCCTCTTCTTTTGGGCATTCCGACAACCTCCGGGGTCCAAGCGGACGATCAGAGCCGTCCTCCCCCAAAAATGCGCCTGCTGATCCCCTACTTTTCGACCACCTCTATCCCCATGCTGCGCGCCGTCCCCTCGATGACGCGCATGGCCGCTTCGATAGATCCGGCGTTAAGGTCCTTCAGCTTCTGCTGGGCTATCTCTTTGACCTGCGCCCTCGTCACCTTGCCGACCTTCGCTTTGTTCGGCTCGCTCGACCCTTTTTCGATGCCGGCCGCCTTCTTGAGCAGCTCGCTGGCAGGCGGGCTTTTCAAGATGTAGTCGAAGGAACGATCCTGATAGACGGTTATTATTACCGGTATGATCGTGCCTTTCATTTTGGCCGTGTCGGCATTGAACCGCTTGACGAACTCGCCGATGTTGACCCCATGCTGCCCCAGTGCAGGACCGACCGGCGGCGCCGGCGTAGCCGCCCCCCCCGGGCATTGAAGTTTAATCTTCGCCATCACCTGCTTCTTTGCCATCTCTTTCGCTCCGCGATCCCGAACATTCTCTCGACGCCTCTTGCCGCGCGATGCGCGCGAGACGCGCCTGACGAGCGTATCGGTCTGCTATATCTTCTCAACCTTCCCGTATTCAAGCTCAACCGAAGTCGCCCTGCCGAAAATGGAAACGGAAACCTTAAGCTGCCCCTTCGCCGGATCAACTGATTCCACCGTCCCGTCGAAGTTTTCGAAAGGTCCTTCCTTGATCCGCACTCGGTCTCCGATCTCGTATTCGACTTTCGGCCTCGGCTTCTCCTTGCGGTCCTCCATGTCCTTCAGTATCCGCTGCACTTCCTCTTCCGGCAATGGCTCGGGTTCATTGCGCGAGGTTCCGAGGAAACCAAGTATCCCTTGAACCTCCTGCGTTATCAGGTACCAGGCGCGTTCGTCTATTTTCCCATCCGCGGCCGTTTCGACCTCAAGCAATATGTAGCCGGGAAACATTTTTTGCTGCGAGACCCGGCGCTTGCCCTCCCTTATCTCTGCCACATGCTCGCTTGGCACCACCACGCGCGATATGACGTCTTGCAAGCCCTTGGCTTTCGCCCTGGCCTCTATGGAGTTCCTTATGAACTCCTCGCGCTCCGAAGCTACCCTGAGTACGTACCAAGACTTCGGCATTTTCGGCCCCTGCGCTCGGCCAAGACGCCCGTCAATCGTAGAAGACGGTCCTGGCGAGCGCCTGCAACACCCAATCCACGCCGTAGATATACAGCGTCAAACCAAGCACCACTATCAGCACAACGTATGTCGCGCCCCAGACCTCAGTATCCGGCTTGAACCAAGGCTCGTACTTCGGCCACGTTACCTTCCGCAGTTCGCCATCCGTCCTTATCAGGAACTCGGCAGTCCGCGGCTTCGCGTATATGTAGTAGTACGAGACCAGGAAGCCGATCGTCCCCGTAAGGATGGCGCCTCCGAACCCGATCGCCTCGCCGTACCATGGACTGGCATCCACCCAGTCCACCAGAAAAGCCAGCCCTATGGGACGGAAGAACCGCCCTATCAGGTCATGGATGGCGCTCCACCCGTAATACCACCGATAGCAGGCGAATGCGACGAAGGCGGACAAAACCACCATCCCGCCCAGCCGCGTCGCGTACCCCTCGCGCGGCTTATAGGCACGCAACCCCCACTTCCCCCCCTCCATCGCCATCTTATCGCCGGCCATTCCATTCCCATCCAAACTCGACGTTAAAGATTCGTCCCCTGCGTTCCGTCATCGGGGTAGAACGAGAGACCGGAACTGATACTTAAGAAGCAGGGGCGGAGGGACTCGAACCCCCAACCTGCTGATTTGGAATCAGCTGCTCTGCCAGTTGAGCTACGCCCCTCCGATGGACCCAGGCAAAGATCGCTCCAGCCTTACTCCGCGCCCCTCAGGGTCTCTCCCGCACAGATCCGCCCCTTCGGCGATATGCCTATTTCTTCCTGGCCCTGTGCAGGGTATGCTTTCTCTCCTTTTTGCAGAACTTCATCATTTCGAGCTTACGCCCTCCCTTGGTCTCCATGGCCGTCATATAGTTCCGGCTTTTGCAGGAGGTGCATTCCATGATTACGTTTTCCCGCATTGGCCAGATTCCCTCCTGTCAAAACCGCGTCGGGGTTTGAGACCCGAACTTTCCTCGTCCTCGAATCCCGCGCCGCCACGCGGCCGCGACCCATCCTCCGATCTCGGAACCCTCGCCGCCCGGCTACTGCAATATTTTCGTCACGACCCCGGCGCCTACCGTCCTGCCGCCTTCGCGTATGGCGAAGCGCAGCTTCTCTTCCATGGCGACCGGCGAGCGATCCTCAAGCTCCACGACCATCCGGATGTTGTCGCCGGGCATGCACATGTCGGCGGTTTTGCCGTCCGCCGCGCGGAGCTCCTTGACGGTGCCGGTCACGTCGGTGGTGCGGAAGTAGAACTGCGGGCGATAGCCCGGGAAGAACGCCGTGTGGCGTCCGCCCTCGTCCTTGGTCAGCACGTACACTTCCGCCTCGAACTTCGTGTGCGGGGTTATCGTCCCTGGGGCGGCGAGCACCTGACCTCTGCGCAGCTGGTTCTTCTCTATGCCGCGCAAAAGCACGCCGATGTTATCGCCCGCTATGCCTTCGTCCAGCACTTTGTTGAACATCTCGACGCCCGTGCAGACCGTCTTCAGCGTCTCCTTGTTAAGCCCGACGATCTCCAGCGGATCGCCGACCTTCACCTTCCCCTGCTCCACGCGCCCGGTCCCCACGGTGCCGCGCCCTTTGATGGAGAACACGTCCTCGACCGGCATCTGGAAGGGTTTGTCTATCGGGCGCACCGGCTGCGGGACATATTCGTCGAGGGCATTCAGCAGATCGAAGATGCACTTGACGTCCGGATCGTTAGGATCTCCGGAGGCCTTCTGCATCGCCTTCAGCGCGTTGCCCCTGATGATCGGGACGGTATCCCCTGGGAACTTGTACTTCGTAAGAAGTTCGCGGACTTCCATCTCGACCAGGTCCAGCAGCTCCGGATCGTCAACCAGATCAATCTTATTGAGGAAGACGACTATTGCAGGCACCTGCACCTGTCGCGCAAGCAGAACGTGTTCCTTGGTCTGCGGCATGGGACCGTCCGGGGCGGAGACGACCAGTATCGCCCCGTCCATCTGAGCTGCGCCGGTGATCATGTTCTTTATATAGTCGGCGTGGCCGGGACAGTCTATATGGGCGTAATGCCGCTTTTCGGACTCGTACTCCACGTGCGCCACGGCGATAGTCAATATCTTCGATTCGTCGCGGACCGCACCGCCCTTCGCTATCTCGGCATAGGTTTTGGCCTTGGCCATGTTCTTCTTGGCCAGGTTCAAAGCTATGGCGGCCGTCAGCGTAGTCTTGCCGTGGTCAATGTGTCCAATCGTCCCGACGTTGACGTGAGGTTTCGTCCTCTTAAATTGTTCCTTGGCCATTTCCCGCGACTCCTTGTTTCGACAAATCCTCCCTTTCGAGGCCGTTCCGCCTCCGGCGGCCGCGCCCGCCCACGGGCGCCGGACCCGCCTCGCTCTCGCTCTTCCCTTGCTTGGAGCTGCAGATGGGGATTGAACCCATGACCACGTCCTTACCAAGGACGTGCTCTACCGGCTGAGCTACTGCAGCCCGCGAGTCCGGTTCGCGTGCCGGACCGCAGCATCCTAAGAACGGCCGGCTGCGTGTCAAGCTCAAAATCACGCTCGAATCCTGTCATTTCGCACGAAAGCGCAACTCGCCCGTCCGCAAGCGGTTATCTAGGCTCGATCCGGACACGCCGTGCGGGAAGCCGTCTCTGCAGGCAGTCGAGCGCACCTCCGATCGGCGCGCGGATGCCGTGGGATCTTGCGGCTTCTCTTACACGCCGGTCTCTCGATGACCGCACCGCCCTAATCCGCCCACATCCAGATCCACGGCCGCGCATATGCGCCTCATGTCTTCCGGCATCGGCGCGCACACGGTCACCTCGCGCCCATCGGCTGGATGTATGAATGACAAGCTCTCGGAATGAAGGCAGACCCTCGCGCCCTCTGGAAAATCTGCCGCCCACTTCTCGCAAACACGCATCCCCCCGTACAGATCGTCTCCGACTATAGGAAGCCCGAGATGCCTCATGTGGACGCGGACCTGGTGGCTGCGACCCGTGCGGGGAAAGGCCCGGACGAGACAGAAGCCGTTGGCGGCGGCGAGTCGCCGGAATTTCGTCTGCGCCGGCCTGGCATCCAGCCCATTGACAGCGACGCGATACTTGCATGCGGGGTCAACGCCGAGCGGCGCGTCCACCTCCGTCTCCTCCCATGCCGGATCCCCGTGCGCTATCGCCAGGTAGCTTTTGCTCACTAGTCGGTTCTCGAATTGCCTGGTTAGATCCGCATTGGCCTCGCGGCTCAGTGCGAACAGGATCGCCCCGGAGGTCTCTTCGTCGAGACGGTGGACGGTGCCGATGTGAAGCGACGGATCCGCGGCCAGCCTGTCGCGCAGGTAGTGCAACAGCCCGTTGTATAGAGTGCCCGACAGGTGCCCGCGCGCCGGGTGCACGACGACGCCCGGAGGCTTGGATATGACCAACAGATGCTCGTCTTCGAAAAGCACATCGAAAGGTATCTCCTCCGGCTCGCTTCGCAGCCCCTCCGGCAAAAGCAGAACGATCTCGTCGCCGGCCGCCACCTCGCGCGCCGCCCTAGTGTGCCGACCGTTGACCAGCACTCGCCCTTCCTTTATGAGCGACTGGAGGAACGTCCGCGAATATCCTTCGAACCGCTCCTGCAGATATCTGTCCAGCCGTCTAGGTCTGCCCGGAGCGAGCGCCCCCACGACGAATACGAAGCGGTCCCTGTTCCGCTTAGCCCGAGGGAAATCAAACCGGCTCTTGCGAGGCGCTTTGGCCTTTCGCGCCTCCAAAGCCCCGTCTTCTACACTCCGTCCGTCGGACAATTCGCTTCCCTCCGCATCCCGACCTTCGCGATTCCGTTCTCTTTGCGCCGTGTTCGTGCGCATTGCAGGTCTCACCCGTATCCCCAAAAAATTCGTCCGCCGCGCCAGTATCCCTCCGGGGGCGCGCTTCCCGTTGAATCGTTAGAGATCCCGCGCTTAAGCTGCGAAATTTATCGCGCGCTGTCCGGCGGCATCGCCGAGGTCCTGAGGCTCTTTGCCTTTCCCCGTATAGCCGCAGTTCCTCTCTGTCTGTCCTGTCCGGCGCGACCGGAGCATCGGCGCGATCCGCCCGCCGACCCGCGCCTAGGGTCTGAGGCTCCGGAAGCTCACGTTCGGCGTCAAACTGCTAGGCCCCTGGCGCGCAGAATTTCCATCGTCTCCTCGCGCGGCAACTCCGGAACATCGGTCCCAGGTATCGCTACGGCGGAACACATCGCGTTTGCGACGGCCTCTTCCGTCGCCTCGACCGCGGCCATGAAAAGGCTGTCGATCGCCTGACCATCTTCATTTAGAATGACGGCCGCCCGCGTCAAGGAATCCCGGTCACGGGGCACGGTGGCGTGGACAGAGAACGCGATCGCGAAATCTCCGCTCTCATTCGATGCCCATGCACCAGTGCGGGCCAGGCCGAACGCCGCTCGTTTGGCTAATCGCGCAAGTTGCCTGGAGTCGGCCGGCGCATCGGTGGCAATGACTATAACGATCGAGCCGCCTTCCCGCTCCGTTCCCTCGCAGCCCCTGTCCGCCCTGCGCCGTTCGCTTTTCCCATCTGCATTCCGGACGCCGGATCGGCGTTTCGCCAACAGCCTCCCCACGGGCACACCGCACAGCGTCAGATCCTCGCGGCGGCCGCAGTTGAGCACAACCATCGCTCCAACCGAAAAGCCGCCCCACCTGCGATCGAGCATCCTCGAAGCGGTACCAACTCCACCTTTGAACCCGAACCCTCGCATTCCCGTCCCAGCGCCGACGCTTCCTTCCTCCGGCACAGCTCCAGAGGGTGATGCTACGGCCGAACCGAGGGCTTCCTCGAAATGCGCCGCCTCGAGCACCCTGGAGCCCCCAGGGTTCAACCGATGATCGTTGCACTCGCCTACCACCGGGTTGATGCTCTTGGCCTCGGGCGCCTGCCGCTTGACCCATTCCACAAGCGCGTCGGCGGCTCGACCTGCGCAAAGCGTTGTGGTGAGCAGGATGGGAGTTTCCAACAGTCCTAACTCCCGCGTCTGTTCGAATCCTATCGCTTTCCCATAGCCGTTTATTGTGTACACGCCGACCGGTACCCTGTCGCGATATAGATTGCCGCCGTGAGGCAATATGGCGGTCGCGCCGGTCGCCACGCCTTTCGCTTCGTCCCTGAGCGTGAAATGCCCGACGCGTACGCCGCTTACGTCCGTAATGGCATTGGCCAGCCCGGTCGGACCGGAATCGAGAAACATGCCCCATTCCCGCGCGCGCCCGCCCCCTTCGCGCCCCATGTTCCATCCTCCTCTCCTCCCGCCCGCACGCTAGCCGTTCCGACCGTCCAGAGATCCGCGCGCCGGGAGGGCAGCCTCCAGATCAAAACGACGCAGCCCCGTCAAAGCAATGCCGGCCGTCCTCTTGCCTCGCCAGCCGCGAGCCGGACCATGGCCGACGCGAGTATCTCGGTGGGAATGACGAACGGCGCGCCGCGGATCCCGGGCCCCTCCGCGGCAAGCGGCAGCTCGGTGCATCCGAGGATGACGGCCTGAGCTCCGCGGCCGACCATCGCGGCGGCCGCCTCCATAAGAGCCGGTTGCGCTGTAGGTTGGAAGAG
>CALKMO010000353.1 GCA_937991785.1 uncultured bacterium
AGAGGAGAGGAAGGATATGGGCGATAGATATCACGTTGCGGCGATTGACTTCGGCAAAACGAACAAAAAGGTGCTCGTATACGATTCGCGCCTGCGGCTATGCGAATCGGCGAAAAAATCCTTCCGCGAGGTCCGCGCTGACGGCTTCCTGTGCGACGATATTCCCGGCGCCATGAAATTCGTCGCCGGCGAGCTGCGCAGGCTGGCCGGCTCGGGCAAATACCGGATCAGGGCATTGTCCGTCACCGCGCACGGCGCTGCTCTGGCTATGCTCAAAGCCGACGGATCCTTGGCGTTTCCCAACATCTCATACGATACGGACCCCGGTCAGGAGACGAGGAAGGCTTTTTTCGAGCGTTTCGGATCTCCGGAAAAGCTACAGGTCGAGACCTGTACTCCGCCTCTTCCCCTGCTTATAAACCCCGGCATGCAGCTGTTCTGGCTGCTGCGGCGGCATCCTCGGCGTTTCCGCTCGGCGGCGAAGATCCAGTTCCTGCCCCAGTACATCGGGTTCCTGCTTACAGGCAAGACGGCCCTCGAACCCACATACTGCGGCTGCCACACGTATCTTTGGGATTTCGACGGGAACCGGTTCGGCAGGATCGCGCGGGAACTTGGCGCGGCGGATATGTTCCCATCAAAGATGAGCAATCCTTGGGACGTTCAGGGCACGCTGTTGCCGGAATGGGTCAAGAGAACGGGGCTGCCCGGCGATTGCATCGTCACCTGCGGCATTCACGACAGCAACTCCTCGCTCCTCCCGTATCTTGTGAAAGGACTCGGAAAGTTCGTCCTGAACTCGACCGGAACATGGTGTGTGGCGATGTCTCCGGACGGTTCCTATCCTATGTCGAAGGAGGAGGTCGGCAAGGAGGTGTTTTACAACCTGAGCGCGTTCGGGAAGCCGGTGAAGACCGCCATTTTGCGCGGAGGGGCAGAGTTCGATTTCTATCGGGAGAAGCTCTGCGGAGGGATGCCTCATCCGGCCCGGCCGGACTCGAAGGCGATCGGGCGCGTCGTAAGGGAAGGGTTGGCGATCATCCCGGCGCTGTTTCGCGGCACCGGCGTTTTCCCGCGCGGCTGCCCGTCTATAATCGGCGCCGACTCTCTCCTGGCCGACCCTAACCTCGCCTTCCATGCTTTGGACCTGTCTCTGGCCATCCAGTCCAAGCGCGGCATTTCGATGGCCTGCGGCGGCGGCGAGGCTACGGTCGCCGTCGAGGGCGGCTTCGTAGCGAACGCCACGTACTGCCGGCTTCTGGCGGCTCTGATGCCCGAAGCGAAGGTATGCATATCGAACCTCCGCGAGGCGGCCGCCTACGGCGCCGCCATGCTCGGGATATGCGCCGTGGAGGGCAAGACGCCGCTGGAAATAGCCGACAGGGTGCGCATCGGTCTCAAACCGGTCGAACCGCTGCGCGCGGCGGGGTTGGATGAGTATGAAAAACGGTTTATTGAGCTGGCCGGCGGTTGACCGCGCGGCGCGCGCTTGAACAATTCCCAGACTAAGTCTCTCCATCCGTGGAGCGTCGAGCGCGGCTTCTCGCCGCAGGATGCCTTCAAAGAGGAACGGCATACTTACCCGTCGGAGGCCGGCGCGTCAGATGCGCATGGCCGCGCGGCGGAGCATATCTAGCGCCGTTTGGACCGAGCGTTCGCGGATCGTGTCGCGTTCGCCGGGAAACCTGCGGTGGAAAGTTTCCGTGCCAATGCGCGAGCTGCATCCGAAGTACACCAGCCCGACCGGCTTTTCCGGCGTTCCGCCGGTCGGTCCTGCGATGCCCGTAACGCCGATCCCGATATCGGCGCCCAAACCTTTCCTGATGCCTTCGGCCATCGCCGCCGCGACCTCGGCCGAAACCGCCCCCTTCTCCGCGATCAATCCGGCGGGGACGCCCGCCCGAAGGATCTTGGCGTCGTTTGAGTAAACGACGGCGCCTTCGAGGAACGAGCGCGATATGCCGGGGATGGCCGTCAGCGCTCCGCACAGCAGTCCTCCGGTGCAGCTTTCGGCTATCGCAACGGTCAATCCCTTCGAAAGTAGGATGCGGGCGCAGACCGACGCGAGCGTATCGCTGTCCTCACCGAATATATATTCGCTCAACGCTTCTCGTATCCTGCTTTCCACCTGCGCCATCGCTTCGGCCGCCTCTTGTTCCGTGCGTCCCCTTGCCACCATCCGAACGCTGCAGACTCCCTGCGCCACCCTCGTCCCTACATCCGGATTGGCGCCGCGCCGCATACATTCGCATATCCTCTGGTTCAGGTCGGACTCGGGGATGCCGAAGCAGTGCAGCTCCTTGACCAGTATCCTTTCGCCGCCGCGTGCGAATTTTTCGCGGACGATCGGAAGCGCGTATTTTTCGAACAGGCCCCGCATCTCGCGCGGGACTCCCGGAAGCAGAAATATGTGGCGTCCGTCGCGTTCGAGGTATATGCCGGGCGCGGTGCCCCACTCGTTTCGGAACATGGCCGCCCCGCGGGGGACCATCGCCTGCCGCTTGTTGCACTCTGCAAGGCTTTCCATCGGCCTCCCGACCCGTTCCGACATCCACCGAAGCACCTCGGGCCTGTATTCCATCTCGATGCCGCCACACGCCTCGCAGAGCCCCTCGCGCGTCAGGTCGTCCTCGGTCGGCCCCAAACCTCCGGTGGCCACGATAAGGCCCGATCGCGACATGGCCAGCCTGAAGGCCGCCTTGATCTCCGCAAGCTCGTCCCCGACAGTCTGGAAATGCCGCGCCTTTACGCCGGCGCAGGAGAGCATCCGGGCTATCCAAGCCGAATTCGTGTCTACGGTCTCGCCGAGCAGCAGCTCTTCGCCTATAGAAAGTATTTCGGCGTCCATTGCCTTTTTATCCCAGCGGCGCCATAAGTCTGCCGCGTATGTAACTGACGGCCTCCGTTATCCTTATGCGCTCCTGTTTCATCGTGTCGCGATCGCGTATGGTCACGGTCCGATCTTGGAGCGTCTGGCCGTCAACGGTCAGGCACCAAGGCGTTCCGGCTTCGTCCTGGCGCCTATACCGCCGCCCGATCGCGTCCTTCTCGTCGTAGAATGCGTTTATTCCTTCGGTCCAGAACGTCCGCACGATCTCTCTGGCCGTTTCCGGCATGCAGTCTTTCCGAACCAGCGGCAGCACCGCCACCTTTATCGGCGCAAGCCTCGGATGCAGCCTCAACACTGTGCGCACGTCCTCCACGATCCCGTCCTCCCTATCGCCGACCGTCGGCACGGTCTCCTCGCGGTACGCATCCAGCAGAAAAGCCAGCGCGGCCCGGTCAGCCCCGGCCGCCGGCTCGATCACGTAGGGTATGTAATGCGCGTTCCGTTGAGGATCGAAATACGTCAGCTTCTTCCCGCTGAACTCCTGGTGCCGCTTCAGATCGTAATCGGTCCTGTTTGCCACGCCCTCCAGCTCGCCCCACCCCCACGGATATTCGTACTCGATATCGGATGTAGCCTTGGAATAGTGCGACAGCTCCTCTTTCGAGTGCGGCCTGAGGCGGAGCTTTTCGCGGCGTATCCCGAGCTTGACGTACCAGGAGAGCCTTTCCTCGCACCAGTATCTATGCCAGTACTCGTCGTCCTTGCCGGGCTCGGCGTATTGCGGAGGCGGGACGAAGTATTCCATCTCCATCTGTTCGAACTCGCACGACCGAAACGTAAAATGCTCGACCGTTATTTCGTTCCGGAACGACTTCCCCTGCTGGGCTATTCCGAACGGGAGCTTCAGCCTGTAGGTGTTCTGAACGTTCAGGAAGTTGACGAACATCGCCTGGGCGGTTTCGGGCCTCAGGTACACGGCCGTCTTGCCGACAGCCTCGATGAGCAGTTTCCGCAATTCCTCCGGCGAGCGGATCGCCTCGGGGGCGGCCGTCAACGCAGCCTGAATATTCTCCACCACATCAACCGGCCCTATGCTCGTCCGGAACATGCAGTTGAACCGCCGGACATCCGAAAGTACAGGGCATCCGCACTCAGGGCATACAATTCCCAGGGGACCGACGAGGTCTCGAACTTTCTCTCCCCTTCCGGGAAGGGCCTTCCGGCAATTGGGACAGGCCCGCCGGCCGGCGTGTTCGACCGTATCCTCGAGCGATCCCACTATCGTTCCGCAATCGGGGTTGACGCACTTGTACGGGAAGGTCGGCGGACCTGCCAGCGCGTACTCGACGGCCTCGCCCGCCTTTGCGGCCGGCGCCTTGTCGGGCCTGAAGCGCGCCTTGCAGTTCTTGCAATCAACCAGCGGGTCCGTGAAGCCATCCAGATGTCCGGAAGCCTCCCAAACCTTCGGATGCATTATGATCGAGGCATCTATTCCGACGACGTCCTCCCGCTCGTGCACCATTGCCCTCCACCATTCGTTCTTGACGTTGCGCTTGAGTTCAGCTCCCAGCGGTCCGTAGTCGTAGCAGCTTTTGAGCCCGCCGTATATTGCGGAAGACTGGAAAACGAATCCGCGTCTCTTGCACAGGGAAACCGCCTTTTGCATCAACTCTGGTTCGGAAGACTTTTCGTGACGCATACTGTTTTCCTTTCATCAGTTATGTCGCGCCATCCGGCCTTTCAGACCGGCTTGATGCGATGCGCCTTTAATGGACGTTCGGTAGACTATTTTAGTCCGCTCAAGAAAAACTCTCCAGCGAATCCCCAGCATAATTTGCGCTCGGTCGCCACAGTCTCCGGCTGTTTCTCCGTTGCCGGCTCAGATGAAAATCCAAGTGGTCCGCTGCCGGAGAATAGGCACATAAACCGTTGTTCATAAATGTGTTGCGTCTAAGCACATGTCCCGGTCGGGTATGACGTGCGGCTTTGGGGGTGCGTTGAATCGGTTGGGAAGCCGGTATCCTACAGAGTTTGATAGTAATCAAGGGATTGATCCTTGTCAGGGAACCCTTAATGTTTGATCGAAGAGCGCAATGCTATATCCATAACTCATTGTAATATAGTATGTTACAAGCACGGTCAACTAGTTCAAGGCGCTTTGGGATCTTCGACGCACAGATGAAGGCGCGGCCGAGAATGAAGAAGCGGAAGGGGCAAACCCGGAGTTCTTATCGAAAAAGCGGAGAATACGGCTCAATTTTGGCGGCCTTTTTGCCGATACCATTAAAAGCCGAGGCTTGGATGCCTGCCGCTGGCGGATGATGGCGAGGAGGAGGAAGTGCGGCGGGCGATCCAATCGGTTTCGTAAAAGGTTCAGGAAGGAAACGGGTCACGGCGGCGATAGTAACGATAACTTTCTGCCCCTCGGTAGACGACATCGTCGAGACTGCCGGGACCGGGGCTGTAGTGGAGATCAAGAAGCGCATCCGTACGGTCGCCGGGAAAGGGATAAACGTCGCGCGGATACTGGGGGCGGTCGGCATCAAGGTGTTGGCGGTCGGTTTTGCGGGAAGCGCCGAGGAGAAATGGTTCGAAGAGGAACTTTTACGTAGCGGCGTCGAGCCGGCGCTGATTCCCATCCGGGCGGAGACGAGGATCAACACGACAGTAATTTTAGGCGGAGGGAAAGACATACATCTGAAGGCCAAGGCATCGCCGGTGTCGAGACGCGAGGTTGTGGCGATCAGGCGGAAGATAGGCGGGGTTGTCGGCGAAGGAGATTGGGTTGCGTTTTGCGGATCGCTGCCTGATGGGATGCGGCCGCGGGACTTGGAAGATATCTGTGCAGCCTGCGTTTCCCGAGGCGCCCGCGTGTTGGCGGACGGGGGGGCGCGGACATTGCGGGCGGCGGCGAGGGGCGGGGCGACGGTTCTCAAGGGCAACGCGCGGGAGGCCGCGGAGGCGGCGGGGGATTACGGGTTGTGCAAGGCCGATCCCGCGGAGGCAGCCGAGAGGCTGGCGGAGATCGGCCCTCGCGCGACTATGGCGGTCGTTACTGCCGGGGCTGACGGCGCCGGGTTATGGGTCGATGGCCGAAAGTGGGCCGGACGCTGTGCGGCGCGCCGGGTGGCCTCGACGGTAGGGGCGGGGGATGCCTTTACGGCAGGCATGCTGATCGGGTTGGCCGGAGGCATTCCAGCGGAAGAGACATTCGCGTGCGCTCTGGCGCTGGCCGCCGCCAAAGTGGAATCGGCCGATCCGGGGTCGGTGCGCCGTTCGGCCTTCCGGGCTGCGATGGGACGCGTGGAGATGAAAGAGGTTTGATCGCGAAGGGAAAAGTGCGGCTGGGAGTCGGCGCGGCGGGAGATATCGGGCAGGCGTTTCCAGGGTGTGCGGGTCGAAGGACGGGGATGAAGATGCGGGCGGCGACGGGCCGGCCCGGAGGGATCGTAAGAGTTGGGATGGGCCGGCGATCCGACCGGCCGGAGATCGGGAGGGTGTAAAGATGGGTAAATCCGGACGACTGATGGCGTGCGCGGCAGTCGCGGCGCTGGCCGCGGGCTGCGCGGACAGGACAGGCAGGGCGCTGGCCGAAAAGGACAACAGCATCGGCAAGCTCAAGGGGACGGTCGCGACGCTGAACGAAGACATCAAGGAGCGCGACGAGGCCATCGCCGCTCTCGCAAAGAAAGAACAGGAAATGCAAGAGCTGATAGACAGGCTCAACAGGCAACTCGCCCAATCGCAGCAGAAATCCGCCGGGGCGGCCAAGCCGGTCTCGTCGAAGGAGGTCTCGGAAGATGGGATGCAGGTCGGAATGACCAAGGAAGGCTTCATAAAGATCACGGTGGCCGACAGGGTGCTGTTCGAGAGCGGCGAGGCTAAACTGCGCGATTCGTCCCACAGAGTCTTGGCGGCGGTTTCGAAGGTCCTAAAAGACAAGTATTCTGCGAACGTGATTCGTATCGAGGGTCATACGGACAGCGATCCGATCAAGCAGAGCAAGTGGCGGGACAACATGGAACTGTCGCTGGCGCGGGCCAGGGCAGTCTACGATCACCTGGTCAAGAGCGGCCTGGATGCCGGGCGCATGTATGTGTCCGGGTACGGCGAACATCAGCCCGTGGCTCCTAATACCACCGTTGCGAATAAGGCGAAGAACCGACGGGTCGAGATCGTGATAATGCCTAGAGACGTCAAGGTAGTCAAAGAAGACGTAAAAGTAAGCAGCAGGAAATAGATCGATGCTCGTCGCCGGCGGCCCGCCCTCCGCCGCCGGCAGGCTGCGACCGGGGCCCTTAGGCAAAGGGGCCCCTTTTTTTCGGACCGTCATGGCCGTACGCGCCAATTTTTATGGGGCGGATGGACCTCCCGATGCTTTTGCGATCGCCGCGAACTGAGCATGTTATAGTGCATTACATAAATGCCCGAGGTAGGGGCGCTCCCAGATAGGTTATTCGCGCTGCAGTTATTCTGGCTAGTATGGAATTGCAATATGTCGTCCATACTCAGCGGGGGGGATAGGGGGCATGGGTGCACATTGTGAAAAAAGAAAAATCCAATAAGTCTCTTCTGGAAAAAAAGTCACAATACTGATAGGTATATTGTCCCAAGCTTGCGGAGGCAGGATGTTAGGTAATGTCGGAGGCGCTCGGCGACTTTAGGGGCGCTTGGAGTGCGAAGTCCGCATGGGATGTTTGACCCGAAAGTTGGAGGTTTTGTCATGAGAAGCCGGCATGTCAAGGCATTGCTTGGCGGGTTACTGGGTGCTTCGGCGGCGTTTTCGTACGCAATGGCAACGGCGGATGGGGTAGGTTCGGGGGCGCGGGCGGCAGCGATTCCCGGCCATGGGTTGGGGACGCTCGGGACAGTGATGCCTCTTGATTTCCTGACTGCGAACGATCTCGGTTACGTGATCGTGGGGACTAGGTTTACGCGGAAGTTCGAGGCCTTCGGGGGCGTAAAACCGTACTCGTTCCACTATCACAACAGCAACTTCCCGCCGTTCGCGGTCCTTTCGGCTGCCGGGTACATGGTGGGGATGGCCGAGGCAGGATCGGCCGGCAACTACATTTTCAGTATTACCGTACGGGACACCGCAGGGACGGTGCCGAACGTGCACACGGAGGATTTCAGCATCTGGGTGCTGAACGATGCGCCGATCCATCCGTGCATCGCCTATGTGGATCTGCCGGGTTTGGCAAACCAAGTCAACCTGCCGCGCTATCCGCTGGTCGGCACCATGCAGTTCCCCCCCTATACCATCCCGCCGAGGGCGGTGGACGCCGATTCTAACGGGGTATACACGGTGGCGGAGGGCGGGATACCGCTGGGTCAGCCGTACTTCGGCAGGCTTGACGGCGTCGGCGGCGAGCCGCTCTACGATTATCAGAACGGGTTCTATTACAACTGGACCATAGAGAGCGGGAACCTGCCGTCCGGCCTGAACCTGAACGAGAACGGTACGGTGTTCGGCACGGCCTACAAGGCTAATGAGACGGCCACGTTTCTGCCGGCGATGAGCGACAGGAACGGCACGATCAACGGGAATCCGGTCCCGGCGCCCGGCATGACGCTGGTGACGGCCGACAGCGGAGCGATCGGGAACTCGCTGGTTGCGACGGGGTCGGACGCGTATTTCGAATACGGGCGGAACAACAGGGATTGGCTGTCATTCAGGGCCTACGCGAACGGGAACGTGGCGAGCAGGAAGGGCGATCTGCTCGGCGCGACGATGGTATTCCTCTGGGGCGGTGCTTCTTTCGGGCCGTTCCTGGTGGACGACAAGGGGATAGTTAAAGAGGACACGCCGAACGGGACGTTCCTGGCGTCCGTCACCCCGTACACCGGCAGGGTTCGGATATCGGTCAGGCGCAGCAACCTGTCCGCGCTGGTCCGCGACCCGTCCGGCAAGCCGTTCGACGGTTCCCAGACGAACGCCGACGACCCCGACGTGGCGGCTCATCTGATGATCAGCCGCACGTCTCTGCCCGCCGAGGAGACGCTTACTACCTACGTCAACATGGGCGGCACGACGGTTCTAAATTACGATTACCTGACCAGGTCGCCCGGCAAAGGCAGGCTGAAGTTCAAGTTCGCCAAGACCGGCAAAACGCAGGGAGGCGTCTTCCAGATACTGTGGGCCAGGGCTGCGGATGGGATCGAACAGGTTAGCGGCAAAGTAGGCAACCGGTTCATTATCGAGTTCGTCGCGCTGGGCCTCGGCGACACCCGGTTCTCGGTCGCCCCGGGCTCTGACCTGTACCTGGCCCTCATGAACGCCACCTACACGCTTCCGCCAGGTATGCTCGCTACGACGGCCGGCGGGGTGAAGCTGGCCGCGCCGACGCTCAG
>CALKMO010000354.1 GCA_937991785.1 uncultured bacterium
TTGTGCAGTTAATGTACAGTCCTTCGCTGTCGGCAGGATCGTCTTTAAGTTCCTGATATTGCTCGGAATTGCATTGCTTTTCGGTTTTCCGCGGCCTGGCGTTCCCACAGGGATTCAAACCCCGGTCCTCAGACGGATAAACATATCGCTGCCTTCGTGGAATCCTGCGGCGAAACGCATCCGCCGTTCGGATGCCGACCGGCAAGGGGAGCTGCGGTCTAAGCGCATCCTCCCGGCTCCTGGCGAGACGCGAGAACGCATGGATACGGCCCGTTGTCGTAACGTCTAATATGTGGGACCGTCTTATTGGTGTGGGCGCCATATGAATCCCTTCCGAAGGGTAGAGGAGGACGCCAGGCGTGTCCATGCTAATTTGCAGGAAGTGCGGCAAGAGCTACAAGGACGCAGACGCGGTCTCCGGGGGCGGAGTTTCCCGGTGCCCGAGCTGCGGAACCATAAACCGGATCGGCGAAGCCGGTCCGAGACATCGGAAGGCAGATCGGAAGCCGCCCGAGGCCGCGCCGCCGCGCCCGGCGGTTCCGGCGTCTCATACGGATGCCCCTCAAGGTCTTTCGCGCCCGCCGCGAGACGGAGGAGCCTGCAGGACGCCGCTTCCGCAAGCTGCCGATTCCGCCTCCCCGCCCGCAGCGCAACGGATAGGGCCTTACGAAGTAATAAGCGAGATCGGGCGCGGCGGGATGGGGTCCGTTTTGCTCGCCAGGGATACGGCGCTCAAGCGCAACGTGGCGATCAAGTTCATAGCCGCGGATTCGGCTTCGCAGAGAGAAGACAGGCTGAGGTTCATCAGGGAGGCGCGCATAACCGGAAAGCTGGAACACCCGGGCATCCCTCCGGTCCATTTCCTCGCCCGCGACGAAACCGGCCGCGAGTTCTTCGTGATGAAGCTAATAGAAGGTCGCGTGCTTTCGGATATCCTGAGAGGGTACCACTCCGGAGACGCGGCGGTCCGGCGCGAGTTTCCGCTCGCGAGGCTGGCGGCGATATTCGAACGCGCGTGCGAAACGATCGGCTTCGCCCACTCGCGCGGCGTGATCCACCGCGATCTGAAGCCGGCCAACGTGATGGTCGGAGAACACGGCGAGGTATGGGTCCTCGACTGGGGCGTGGCGAAGGAGATCGGCGGGGGCGAGAATGAGGAAGGGAATGATCCGGCCGGCGGAGGCGCGCAGGCCGAACGGGATGGCGCAGCCTCCGAGGGCGACGGCGAGGGAGCCGGCGGGGCGGGAGTCGGCCTTACGATGGCCGGGACCACAGTCGGGACGCCCGAATACATGGCCCCGGAACAGGCGCGCGGGGAAAAGCTGGATGAAAGGACCGACGTATTCGGGTTGGGCGCGCTGCTGTACGAGATTCTCGCAGGGCACCCGCCGGTCAGGGGAGACACTCGCCACGCCGTAATGTGCAACGCCGCGATGGGGAAGCATGTGCCTGTCCGGCGGACTGCCCGCGGCAGGAAGGCGCCCCCGGCCCTTGCGGCCATCGTGGAAAAATGCCTTCGGTTCGAACCGCGGGAACGCTACCGATCCGCAGCGGAACTGATCGGAGACCTGAGGGCCTTCGCCGCCGGGGACCCAGTCTCCGCCATGCCGGACACCGCCATGGCCAAGTTGCGCCGGTTCGTCCGGCGGCACGGCACGGCCGCAGGCGCCTCCGCGGCGGCGGTCCTGGCGCTCGCGGTGCTCATCGCGGCGGGCGCCGTGGCCGTGGCGCGGAAGGAGCGCGAGGCGGCCGAGGCAGCCACGATCGCCAGGATCAAGGAAGCAGAAGCTGCCAAGGCCACGATGGAAGCAAAGGCCAGGGAACTCGAGGCCGCCGAATCGCGGCGGAAGGCGCAGGAGGCCGAGGCGGCGCGCGAAAGGGAGGCGGCGCTGAGGCTCCGGGCCGAACTTGACCGGCAGAAGGCGATGGCGGCCGCCGCGGAGCGGGCCGCCAGGCGTTTGAAGGCGTTCGAGCCTTACGCGCAGGCCATGGACCTGATCTCGCGCGGGCAACTTCACGAAAGGGCGGCGGAACTGGCCCGCAAAGCGCTCGACATAGACCCGGAGTTCCCGGAGGCTCAATTCGCGTTGGCGGAGGCCCTCCGCGCCGCCGGTCTCCAGAAGGACGCAGCCGATGCGTACATGAAGGCCGACGAGATGAGCGTGCGGGTGACGTCGCGCCACAACCTCCAGGCCGTACTGTCCGCCTCCTTCGCCTACGACGAGGGCGGGTACTACCGGGAGGCGGAAAGGGCGTTCGAATCCGCCGAGTCGGCCGGCAGGGACGACCCGCTCGCCATGGCAGGCCGCTCCTTCCGCGCCGCGCATCGAGGCAAGGCCGCGGAAGCCGCCAAGATCGCGGAGGAGGCCGCGAACCGGGCCCCGCACTTCTGGGAGACGCATTTCGCCCTGGGATACGCGAAGCTCGCATGTGCGAGATATGGAGCGATCGAGCCCTCGGCGGCGCTGCGCGACGCGGTCGCCTGCCTGGGCAAGGCCATCGAGCTGGCTCCACGGCGAGCCGAAATCCACTGCTGGATGGCGCAGGCTTTGGCGTCGGCCGCCGATATCGAAAAAGGCGACAAGGGGAAGGACCTGTCGAGAAAAGCCATGGAAGCCGTCGGCCGAGCCGCAGCGCTGGAACCGCAAAACGGCAATGTGCGAATTATCGGCGCGCAGATAAAACAACGTACGTCAGGCGATATCCGCGACGCGAAGCGGGGATTGGACGAGGCTATAAGGTTGGGCGTGCATCCGGCGGTGGCGAAGCAATTCGAATCTCAGATAGCGCTTGCCGAAGGCGATCTGAAAGCCGCATTCGACCGCATGGATGAGGCCGTGCGGCTGGGCGCCGACTGGCCGCCGCACATCGCCAACTGGCTCAACATGGCATTCTCGCTCGGCATGTCGGCAAAAGCGCAGCCGGCGTTCGAAAAGTTTTATGCGGAAAATCCCGACTTCATCGAGGCCCGCATTATGAAGGCCGAACTCCTGGCGGCATCCAAGGACTTCCAGGGCGCTTTGGCCGAGGCGCGCAAGGCGACGGCCATCGCGCCGTATAATGTCAGGGCGATGATCGCGGAAGCTGCGGCGCTGGCCGCCCTTGGAAGACACGCAGAGGCTCTGGAGATCGTCGGCAGGACCTTAAAGCTGATGCCTGACAACTACAGAGCAAAGCATCTCCGGGTGCAATGCCTGGCCTCCCTGGGCCGTTTCGACGACGCCCGCGCGGCCGCGGCCGAACTGGAAAAATCCCACCCCGGACGCGCGGCCGAAATCGAACGGCTGCGCCAGCTCATATCGCAGAGCGAAGCGGCCGGATGGAGATGACGCTGGAAGAAATGCCAGGACGCGCAGGCGCACGCCGGAGGAGAGGTTTTCCGCTCCGAGCGATCCTTCACCCGAAGCGCCCCGTGATGTAATCCTCCGTCTTCTTGCACTTCGGTCTCGAGAACAACGTCCCGGTTCGGTCGAACTCGATCAGCTCGCCCTCGTACAGAAACGCCGTGAGATCCGATACCCGCGCCGCCTGCTGCATGTTGTGCGTGACTATGACGATGGTGTAGGTCCCGCGGAGCTCCAGCATGAGCTCCTCGATTTTGGCGGTCGCGCGCGGATCGAGGGCCGAAGTGGGCTCGTCCATCAGCAGCACGTCCGGCTCGACCGCCAGCGATCTGGCTATGCAGAGGCGCTGCTGCTGCCCGCCCGAAAGTCCCAGCGCGTTGTCGTGCAGCCGGTCTTTGACCTCGTCCCACAGGGCAGCTCTGGCGAGACTCCTCTCGACTATCTCGGCCAGCTTCGAGCGGTCGCGGACGCCCTGCAGGCGCGGGCCGTACGCCACGTTGTCGAATATGCTCTTCGGGAAAGGGTTCGGTTTCTGGAAGACCATTCCGATCCTTTGGCGCAACGCGATCACGTCTATGTCCGGACCGTATATTTCGTGCCCGTCGAAGGTAAGGCTCCCTGAAACGGAACAGCGCGGGATCAAATCGTTCATCCTGTTTATGGATCGGAGGAAAGTGCTCTTGCCGCACCCGGAAGGCCCTATTATCGCGGTTATCAGCCCATCCGGCATGTCGAAAGCGACTCTCTTGACAGCCGCGATAGAACCGTAATAGACGGAGAAATCCCTGGCCGATATGCGCGGCCGGATTTCAGCCGGGAGTTCCTGCGCGCAGCCGCGGCACTCCATGCCCAACAGGGAGATCGAGGATCCCATGGTTCAGCCCTTCAATTTCCGCGATATCCTGGCCCGCAGCCATATGGCAGCTACGTTCAGGGCCAAGACGACCATTACCAGCACCAGCACCATCCCGAACTGCACGTGGCGCAGTTCGTCCAGCTTCTGGTGCTCGGTGCACATGTTGTACACGTTCCACGGCAAGGCCGGCGTGGGCTGGCTCAGAGTTTCGAGGAGCGAGAGCGGATCGCCCACGCTGACCGCAGCCGTAAAAATTATCGGGGCCGTCTCGCCGGCCGCCCGCCCCATGCTGATGATGATGCCGGTCAATATCCCAGGCATCGCGGCCGGCAAGACGACCGTAATGATAGTGCGTCCCTTCCCGGCGCCGAGGCTCAGGGCCGCTTCTTTGTAAGCCGCCGGCACGGCGCGTATCGCTTCCTCGGATGCCCTTATGATGGTCGGGAGTATCAGAAGCGCCAGCGTCAACGACCCGGCAAGCACGCTCTTGGACTGGGAAACTTTCATCGTGTTTATGAAGAACGCCAGGCCGAAGAGCCCGAACACTATGCTCGGCACTCCCGCCAAAGCTCCTATGAAGGTCCTGAGCGCGCCGGTCAATCTGTCGTCGCCCGCGTATTCCGTCAGATACACCGCCGATATTATTCCCATCGGCACGGCGAACATCGCAGCGCCTATCGTAAGGTATATGGTGCCGAGCATCTCCGGCCATATGCCGCCGAAGAAATGAGAATCTCTGGATTCGTCCGTAAGGAAGCGCCAGTAGAAGGCAAGCTTGGGCCGCAGCATATCAGCGACGCGCATCTTCACGTCGGCGAAGAACGGTTCCAAGGACGTTCCCTTGAAATCCTCCGCTCTCGGTACCATTACTTTCCTGCCCATCCGGGTGGGATCGGAGTAATCCCAGGTTTCCCTGAAGAGAACCGTCTCCAGCTTTTTAAGCGCCCTGTCCCACCTTGTTTGACCGTACCTTTGTCTCGGGAGCACAGGGATCGGATCTCCCGGCAAGGGGCCGAGCAGATCGCGGAGGGCGTTTTCGAGCTGCGCGAGGCGCCCGGCCATGCGGCGGCGGTCGGCGACTGGCATGGCGCTCAGTTCGGCTCGGAACCTAGCGAGCATATCGTAGATCGGGCGGCGGGCCTCGGCTGCCGCAGCCGTTTCCGCCGAGACCTCGGCCGGATCTCCGACCCCGAAGAGTTCCAGCATCATCCGCCTGTGCTCGACCGTGGCGCGGAAAACGAAGGCCCCGGCGCCGCGCCACGCTATTGGCAGAAGGATGATCGCGAGCGCCGCGACCATCAGGAAGACCGATATCCACCCGGCGCCGGAGAAGGACTTGTCGAGCAACTTGCGGGTCTCGATGCGCATCCGCCTATCGCTCCTATTCCCCCGCCATCTTCCGCCTGGCTCGACGCGCTATCAGCTCGCTGACCGCATTGCAGGTCAGCGATATGGCCAGCAGGCAGGCCGCCATGGCGAACAGGACGTGGTACCGCGCCGAGCCCGTCGTGTGGTCGGCCTCGCCCATATCCCCCGCTATGGTGGCTGTAAGCGTCCGAACGGGTTCGAGGTAGTTGTAGAACGGAGAGGGGATCTTTGCCGAGTTGCCCGACGCCATCCAGACCACCATGGTCTCGCCTACGGCGCGCATCAGGCCCATCAGAGCGGCGGCCAGAATCCCGGAGGCGGCGGCGGGTATAACCACGCGGATTATAGTCTCGGCCCTTGTGGCCCCGAGGGCATAGCTAGCCTCGCGCAGCTCGCGCCCCACCGCCTGAAGCGCATCCTCCGACACGCTTATTACGGTGGGGAGGGCCATTATCCCGAGTATCAGAGAGACGTTCATCGCATTGGTGCCGCTGGATATCTGCACGCCGGAAATAGAGGCGGAAATGCGCCATGCCGCGGCGAGCCCGGCGGCGGCGATAACAGATGCTATGATCCATCTCCAAACCCCGGCGTTTTCCCGCGACAGCCGCGAGGCCGCCATGCCGCCGATCGCTATGGCCGATAGGACCGCGATCGGTACGAAAAAGAGGAGCGCGCATGCGGCGAGAATTTTACCGCCGCTCTCCTGCAGCAGCGGAGCGAACACCACGAGCGCGAAGAAGCCGTAAGCCACGGACGGAACGGCCGCGAGTATTTCTATCGCGGGCTTTACGGCCTGGCGCGCCTTGAAGGGCAGAATATCGCTGAGACAAACGGCCGCCGCCACACCAACCGGCACGGCGAACAGAGCGGCCCCCAAGGATACCATGGCGCTGCCGAAGAATATAGCCAAGGCGCCGAATTCCGGGGGCTCCCTTGACGGATACCATCTGGTGCTCAGAAAAAATTCGGCAAACCCCCGCTGAAGGAAAAACGGTATGGCCTCCTTTACGACGTAGAAGAATATGAACATGACGGCGCTGGCGGATGTCGCCGTTATCAGCAATAGGAGAGATCTGCTGCTCCAAGAGAACAATTTCCGGCGGAAAGCGACGTTTTTGCTCAAAAGAAGGCCGCGACGGGCTCGGATATCCCTGCTTCCCGCGCCCGCCGCGGCCGCTTTGTCGGAACTTGCCGCCGTCCGATCTTCGACTTTTTCGATGGTCATGGTCATTCCCGGCCTTATTTGTAATCCGTGACCGGTACGAATCCGATGCCCTCTACCATCTCCTGTCCTTTCTTCGTAAGGTGGAGAGTTACGAATGAGTGCACGGGAGATCCGGGTCGAGGATATCCGTTCGTGAACATGAACAGCGGCCGCGCAACCGGATACCTGCCGGATCTGACCGTGTCCCTATTGGGTTCCACGCCGTCAATCTTCAGCGCCTTTACGGTCTCGTCCGCGAATCCAAGCCCCACGTAGCCGATGGCTCCCGGCGTGGATTGAATCCTCTGTCTTACCGCTCCGTTCGATCCGACGTACTCGATCCCCTCCGCCATCTTCCGCTTCTTCATGACGAGCTCTTCGAATGCCTCGTAAGTACCGCTGTTGGTATCGCGGCTAACCACGACGATCTTCGCGTCGGGTCCGCCGACATCCTTCCAGTTGGTTATCTTGCCCATGTAGATGTCTGCGACCTGCGCCTTGGTAAGCTCCTTGACGGGATTGGACGGATGGACGATCACCGCCAGACCATCAAGCGCCACCACATGGGCCACCGGGAAGACGCCCCGCTCGACCGCCGCCTTGAATTCCTCGCTCTTCATGAAGCGCGACATGTCCGCGACGTCGCAAGCGCCGTTTATGAGGCTCTTCGCGCCGTTCCCCGAACCGGACTCGGCCACCGTCACCTTCACCCCGGGGTTATGCTGCATGAAATGTTCGGCGAAAGCCTTGGCTATCGGTCCTACAGTCGTGGAACCGTCAACTACTATTTTCGTATCCTCCGCCGCGGCGGTTCTCGAAAGGCCCGCCGCGAGCAAAACGGCTCCAACCAACGCCCCCCACCCGACCCGAACCGCCATCCGCGCTCTCTCCATGTCCATCCTCCTTTCGATGCACACCGGAGGCCACGCGCCTCCTCATCTACATGAATTAGGCCGCCGGTAATTTCATGGTTAATTAAGTTCATGCTATAACTGAATGAAAGCGCTGCGCGCCCAGTTGCGTCGCCCAACTTACGTCGCAACAATCGGTTAAGAGAATCTTCCGATTCCGGTCCTATGTCGCTTGACATATCGGTTCGGGGGCATCGAAGAAACAAGGGACGTCCCTTTGCTCGGCGATGCCTTAATCCTTAGCCATAAGGCCAAATAGTTCCAACGAGTTGTGGCGGCGAACGTTTGTGATTGGAGTGTGGCTTTGTTGCATAAAAGACGTAACGCCTTGCTAAACAAAAAGTTATAACGCGTGCTCATGGCAAATGCTTTTTCGCTCGACTCCTTGCTTAGAATAGAGTATGGCGCGAATTGCTCAACAAAGCTTTGGAGCGTCATTCTAGTTTTCCTTGAGGTACTGCGATGTTGAAAAACATGCCTTTTCTCATGCAATATTCGCACCCCTGCAATCCAGAGGCTTCAGATTTGAGCGGGGAAATTACCCCTGCTTGCGATTTTCATCGTTAAGGACTTAACGCCCGCGGCGCTTTCGCCTCTACCTCCGCGGCCAAGTCGAACAGCCTTGCGGCGCGATCCTCCCATCCGGATGAGGCGTACCAGTTTATGTCCATTGCACCTCCCATCAAGGAGTGCATGGCTCCGACGTTGTAGTCAATGACCTGTCCATATTCCAGCACCCACGTATTTACGCGCGTCCGTTCGTCCATCGCTGCCTGGCATGCGTCCGCAAGCGCTTTGTTCAACAAGGTGCGACGGGTCTCGTCCGTCAGGATCTTCTCAATTCGTATCCTCGCCTCAACCTCCTGAATTCCCTCCCGAAGCATCTCGTATCTTACGGTCGGTATCGGTCCTGACGGCCCCGGCGCAAGAAGCGGCTGCCCGCGGAAGCCGGCGTTGGACCACGAGCTTTTCGGATACCGCCCCGGCAGCCAGATGGCTCCCTTACCGTCCTTGCGCGGTATCTTGAAGAAGTCCGCCATAAGCCGTCCGATCCCGCGCTGCCCCCCCTCGATGTTCCATTCCGCCATCAGTCTGCCGGCCGCCGGTGGGGCCACGTCGCCGCCTATGCTAAGCCCGCGGGCGAACAGAGTCTTTACCGGACCGTCAACCGGCCGCCATCCGTACATACGCACCTTCTCCGGATCGCCGAAGTTGAATCTCGCGCCGTAAACTATCGAAACGTAGTTGACCGGCACGCCGTACAGATCGGCCGGAACCTCAGACACCGAACCATGCCCGCCGCCCCCGTGTCCCTGTATCATCCACTTGGATCCGGGGAATATTTCCTTCCAGTACTCGACGACCTCTTTCGACGGCAATATGTCGCCGCCGATGCCGAGCGTGGCGGCCTCCGCAAGACCGCGCTTTTTGACCAAAGCGCCCATCGCCTCCCCCAGTTTCCGCCATACGTT
>CALKMO010000355.1 GCA_937991785.1 uncultured bacterium
CCGCCGGGAACGGCTTCGGCTGCACGGCGTTTTTCGCGGGTCCGGCCGCCACGTCGGACGGATCGTCATTCGTCGGCCAGACATGGGACATGTTCTCCGAGGCGGAGGAAGGCGTCATCGCCCTGCGGCTGGCCGTCGAGGGGAATCCGGAGGTACTGGCGCTCTCCTACGCCGGCTGCGTCGGAATGATGGGCATGAACGCCGAAGGGCTGGCGCTGGCCGGCAACAACCTGAGACCGACGGACGCCAGGCCCGGCGTCCCTTGGACCTTCATATGCCGCGAAATACTCCGCCGCGCGGATGTCGAGTCCGCCTTCAAAGCCATGGCCCGCGCGCGCCTTTGCTCGGGGCACAACTTCCTGTTCGCGGATCGGACCGGCGCCGCGGTATCCGTCGAGACGACAGGCGAGAGGCTGGCCCGCATCGAACCGGCCGGACCGATATTCGTCCACGCCAACCACTACCTGGACCCGGGAATGAGAAAACTGGAGGCCCCGCCAGACCCGAAAGGCTGTTCGCCCCACCGGGCGCGGCGTCTCGAGCAGGTGCTGTCGGAGCGGCGCGGTTCGTTGGACATCGCGTACCTTCAGAAAGCCCTCGCCGACCACGACGGTATGCCCCGTTCGGTTTGCTGCCACGACTACGAATTATCCACCGGCGCGCGGATACGCACCTGCGCGGCCATAGTTATGGATATCGCCGGGCGCAAAGCGCATGTGGCGAAGGGGAACCCGTGCAAGGGCGGCTTCCGGAGTTTGAGCCTTGGCGCGCCGCACGCATCGTGACGGGGCATCCTGGGCTTCCCCGCGCCGCGCGCGGCCGTCCAGATCGCTGCTGCGTTCCCTTTCGCGGAGCAGGCTGAGGCGAAGGGCGGGCATAGCAGCGGCCAGGCCCCAGGGATATGCCCTCTCTCCTGCGCTGCCGACGGTCCGCGGACCAGCACGCGTCCCCTTGGCGTTAATGTGGCGGCGCGGTTCCCGCCAGGTCTGCGCGGTTTCCCGGACGGCCCGAATTCAGCGGAAAAGCCCGGCGATCATCTCGACGGTCCGATCCGCCAGCAGGCGGCCGCCCTCGGGACCGACCGGAGTGCTGGCTGGAACGGCGCCGTAGCTCTTCCCGGAGACGGCCCGCTCCGTCGGCAGGTAGGTGCCGCGGCCGGCGAGCTGGACGACGAACGTCTGGACCGCCTTGCTCCGCGCCTTGATCTGGAGGCCGTAGTCCAGGTAGTACTCGAACGGGTTGGTCGCGAAGGCGGCATCGCCTATGCGCAGGACGTGGACTTCCACGGGCATGGCGCAGCCGGGATTCGCCTGCTGCTCCCTGAAACGCCTAGCCACGTTACGATTCCACAGCATCCGGCGGTACTGCGCCGTGATATCCCTGTACCATCTGGGTTCTTTTTTCTTATCGGGATGGGCCTTCAGGTCCGCGAGGAGTCTGTTGTAATTCGCCTCGCACTTGTCCGCCTCGGCCGACGCCTCGCGGGCATCAGCCTCGGAAAGTTTCCTTAGCGGCAGCCGCAATGTTTCGACCCTGTGCGCGAACTTCGGGTTCCAGTTTATATCCTTCTCGATGAGCGGCAGGATCTCCGAGACTGCGTTCGCGATGCGCGCGGCGATATCCTGGCGCTGGGTTCTGCCGGCCAGCCGCCACATGCGCTCCTCGGCGGCCCTGCCCACCTGGATGTGGGGCGACTGGTCGCCGGCGGCGCTGCACTGGGGCAGGACGAACAGATCGGCCCCGAAACGCCTCCGAAGCTCGACGCGCGTCTCGTGCCAGTAATCGGCGCTGATCCGCCACAGGTTTTCGCTGACCTGAGAAGGACACGCGACGTTTACAACCATGCCCGTCAGTTTCTTTTCGGCATTCCACGTGCACAGGAGATTTACCGAGTGATCGGCGCCGCCTTCGATATGGCTGAACTCGGGGTCGTCGGTTTTCCCGTACATGCGGGTTTCGCCGGTGCAGTAGGAGACTCGTCGGTTGTGGCCGACGACCGCGTGACCCAGCCCGAAGCCGATCCCGCCCGGCGCGCGGGACGCCCAGGATTCCGCCGCGGCGTCGGCGATGCGGTCCGCGGCGAAAGCCAGGTATTCCTCGGAAGGCATTGCGCCCAGTTCCTCAACCGGAAGACCGGTTTCCTCCGAAAGACCCCACGGCGGTTCGTCCGCCAGGGGATTGACGCCCGGGGCGGTGTGGGTGTGGGTGGCGTTGAGGCAGACGAGGAGCGGGTCGAGTTCCGGCAGGCGTATGCGCAGGCGCGAGCGCACCGCATCGCGCAGGCTGTCGGGGATGCCCACGAAATCGCAGCTGACCAGCACCGCCCTGTCGGCGGCCCTGCCGTCCCGTACCGACTCGAGCGCCAGGGCGGTGACCGTGATGGGATCCAGCACTCCTTCCGAAACCCGCGCGTGGAATTGGCCCCGCAGCAGCACAGGCCGCTCGGGCGTGACATCGCGCGAGGCCCATCCGATCAGCAAGGCCGAACCCATGGATTTGGCGGCTCCGCTGGACTCTGGGGACATGGGGGTTTCCTCCGATTCGACCCGATGGATCACCGCAAGTAAGATCGCGGCTCCGGCTGCCGGCACTGCCCAGAACAAGCAACACCGCAGTTTATGCCCGGCCGCCGTACAGGCGGGCGGTCGCGTCGCGCCGCTATGGCGGTCGAGCATCCCGCCGCGCCACAAGGCGGACAGACGCCGCTTCGCCTCCGGCCGATCGGTCTTGCATTTCATTCCGCAATCACCCCGCGCGCTGGACCAGATAGTACATCGAAGGATACTTCCCGCCTATGGGGAACCCGGCCGTCCCGTCCCCGATTTCGGCCGTCAGGTGGTCGGTTACGAATCCGTCCGGATCTATGGCGAAGACCCGCAGCGCGGGCTGCTTCGTCCTCAGTTCGATCTCCGCCTCGATGACCTCGATCAGCACGGGCGCCTCGCCGATATAAAACCGTTCGGTGTGGTCCTCGTTGTAGCGGGCGTTCGAGTTGTCGGCGCGGCCGACGGCGGTCAGCAGGATGTTGGCTGATTCGTCCAGCGGCGCGCCGTCGAGCGAGCTCAGGGCCACGACGGCAAAGGGCGTCTTCACCCTTAGCTTCAGCCCGTTCAGCGACAGTTCGCCGGCATGTCCGAGCATTCCGTAGGCGGCCTTTGTGCGCGGCGTGTCTATCCAGCCGAGCTTTCTTTTCGGGTCGCGACAGAGCTGGCCGGTATCAGAGATTATCCGGTCCGCAGTCTCCGGAGCCGGCGAGTCGGAACCGAAGACCTTATCCTCCTTCGCGTCCCGCCCGGGCAGGGCGACGCCCGCCCGGTGCCGTTCCGAGAGCGCCGCCAGCGCGGGCGTCGGTACCGGTTGCGGGGAGCATATGTCCCGCTCGACGAGCGCCAGGGCTGCGGTCTCCCTGGCCGGCGCGACGTGGCCCTTTCGGAAGAGCAGCGCCGCGTGGTAGAAGAGTCCGAACTTGGCCGGATCGTTGAAGGTGTCGAAGTTGACCCGATAGCCGACCCCGTACATGACCACGCCCCCCATCCGGTCCTTCGGGTCGTTGTTTCTGTATCGGTACGTATGTATCGCCGCCCCTCCCCAGCCCTGAAAGGACGCTAGCGCCGCCAGCATCAGCGGGCTCTCGGCTCGCCACTCGTTCGGCCATACCTGGTCCCACTCGGAGACGAAAAAAGGCCTATCCAGCAGCCGGCGGCGCGCGCACGCGGCCGCCCAAATGTGTTCCTTTCGGGCCAGCATCATCTGATTGCCGTTAACCGCGTGGGTATCCCGCCACATGTCCCAGTACACGTGGTCATCCATGAAATCGCAGCATTCCGAGGATTGGACATCCGAGAAACCCGGATACCCCCAGTTGTTGCCGGTTATCGGGATCCTGACGCCGATGGATCGCAGATGGCGATACATCTCGGCGTAGTATCCCCTCATAACGTCGGCGAAGAATCGCATCATCGTCTCGTCGCGGGCGGCGAAGTCTATCCTGCCCGCGGGCAGCTCCGCGCCGCGTTCCCGCGCCCATGCCCGGTAGCGTTCCTCCAGCCTGGAGCGGTACGGTTCCAGGACCGGCGGGAAGATGACCGGATGGTCCTCGTTGGCGATCTCGGTCAGGGCCACCGCGGGATCGTCCTTATAGGCCAGCCCCGTGTATGGGTTCACGTGGGTCCACAGCTGCGTCATGAACTCCTTCTGAAGCTCGATCAGCCGCGGGTCGAAGCAGGTGTATGGTTTGGCCGCCGGGCCCAGCTCGTCCACCGCGTCCACCCCGTCGCCGGGCTTGAAACGCCTGTATGTGAGGTTGTCCATGTAGATGTATATGCCTTCGCGCTTAAGGCAGCAAACCAGATAATCGAAGCGGTCGAGGCTTTCCGGATCGAGGCTCCGCGAGTCGTCCCGCCGCCGGCCGCGCGAGAACTGGAAGATGTTTGGCGTGGACCATTCCGCGTCCATCTGGTGGCAGCGCATCATGTTGACGCCGAACTTTGCCAGGCGCCGCGCCACCTTCTCCGCGTGGCCGTGCTCGGGGAAGTTGGCCGCCGAGTTGAAGCACGTCCCCCAGAACCTGGCCTCGGTCCCGTTCTCGAATGCGAACCTGTCGCCGGCGGCCTTGAGGAATCCGTGCCTGCCCGCCGGTTTTTCGTCCTCGTAGAGGAAAGACAGGTCCAGCGGGGCGTCCTCCCACGGCAATACGTACGGTATCCAGCGCGACTTTTCAGGCGAGCGCATCGGCGGATGGTTCATTTCTCTACTCCTTTCCCCGCTCGTTTGGCGGCGCCGAATCGAAAGCGGCGAGATGTACTTGCTGCGTCCGCCCCTATCTTTTCCACGAAAGTTCCTCCGTATCGCCACCGGCTCGTTGTGCGCGGGCGGGCCGCCGCAATCCGCTTCGAGGAGACTCGGCCGGCCGCGCCGCGCCGGTTATCTTCATGTATACTCACCCCGGCATCGCAGCGCGGCAAGAGAAACGTTTTGCCTAATCGGGCGGATTTTTGCGAGGCGCCGGCCGCGAAAGGTGTTCCGTTGCGATAACGGGTCCAACGTTGCGCTCGGCCGGCTCACAGGCATCTTCGGGCGCTAGCGCCCGGCTTGGGATCCGGTCCGGCCGCGGACAGCCGGGAGACGGCCGGCGGCCGCGGGCGGAGGCGCGCGTCCCGGTCGCCTCTCGTCCCGGGCCGCGGCAATACGGGCCCCGTCCAGGCGTTGCGCGAGCTTTCAGCGGGCACGGCCCTCTGCGGCGAATTCGCGCGGGGAGCGGGCGCAGTGCCTGCGGAAGACCTTTGCGAAGTAGTTGGCGTTCTCGTAGCCGACGGCCCTGGCGACCTCGGAGACGTTCAACCGCCCCTCGCGCAGCAGCGCCCGCGCCTTCTCCATTCGCAAGGCCGTCAGGTACGCGAACAATGAAAAATCGCTCTCCTCGCTGAAGACGTGCGACAGATAGTACGGACTGACATCCAGCGCCTCGGCCATCCTCTCCAGCGACACGCACTCCGCGTAGTGCACGGCGAGGTACTCCTTCGCACGCCGCATCAGCTCGCGCCGGCGCGCCCGGCCGTACGATACGGCCTCCGCGGGACGCCGGCCCGCCATCGCCTCGCGCAGCAGCAGCAGTAGGACAGTGTGTACTCTGGAACGCGCCAGGAGGCGGTCGGGATCGCCCGGGCCGGCCAGGTCGGAGCGCATCTGGTCGAACAGCATGGCCAGTTCGGCCTTCCGGTGCGCCGGGAGCCCGGCGGCGGCGCGGTTGTCCACGATTCGAAAATACTCGGCGGCGGGACGCCACGAGAACGAGCAGAACAGCACTTCCAGGCCGGCGGCGGGATCGAATGCGTCCCTGTGTACCGTATTCGGCGGGACCAGCAGCGTCTCCCCGGGTCCGGCCGGGAACCGCTCGCCGCCGATCTCCAGCGTCATCCGGCCGCGGACGACGTGGAGTATTTCGCACCCGTTCGACTCATGGTTCCGTTCGGCCCACACCGGGTCGAACGCCATCAGGCCCAGCACCCTGACGTCCGGCAGGCACTCGACGCCCGCCGGCATCCTGTCGTCTCCGGCCATATGTCCTGCCATCCCCCGCCGGAACCGCAACCGCGCGTCGGGGACACGGCTGGATGCTGTCCCCGCGTAGCGCCGCCCCTCCGGACCTCGGGGGCGCGGGCGCGCTCCGCGGGCGTCCCCGTCCGGTCCGTCCTCCCCGCGGGCGGCCCGGAGCGCGGACGGCATCCGGTCCGGCGCGCCTTCGCCGGGCGGCCGCGCCTTCACCTGGGTATCGGGACGGTCCGCGTCTCCGCAGCCTCCAGTCGCACCCTCAGTATGCGGTTGTTCGTATCGTCGTATACATACACCAGCCCGCCTCCGCAGGCGACCGAGCCGACGGAGGCCAGCGGTATCTCGGGTATCGGCAGCTCGCTGCCTGGACCTTTGCTGTCACGGTTGGCGGGTTCGCCGAAGCATCCGATCTCGTTGCCGTTCGAATCAAGCAGCTTCACGCGGTGGTTGGCGCTGTCGGCCACGGCGATACGGTCGAAGCGGTCCAGGTCGAACGGGCAGGACGCGCATACGCAGTGCCCCATCGGCACCGGCGATACGCCGTGGTATATCCATGCGGCGTTCCGAACGGCTACCGGCCGGAAGTCCCGTTCGGCCCGGCGCATCTCGTACGCAGCGCTATCCCCTGCCCGCTCGCCGAATATAAGCTCGGTCTCTGTCCCGTTTATCTTAACAAGGCTCCCCACGTCGCCCGCCCTGTACGGCGCCTTCAGAGGGCGGAAAGATTCGGTCAGATACATGTTCCCCTTCGAGTCGAACCGCGGCCCCCAGGCGCCGCTCGTTAGGTACGGGATGGCGGAGGCCTTTTTCAGGATGCCGTCCGGGTCGAAGATGTTCATCACGTTCCTCTCGCTTGGCGACCTGTGCCGCCCGTCCGGCGCCTGGTCAATCACATAGATGTCCCCGTTCCAGGCTACGCCCAGACCCCCGGAATGGTATCCGTGCGAAGGGCAGGAGACGTGCAGGGCGCCGGCCACGCCTTCGAGCTTCATGAGCTTGATATCCGGGATCGGGTTGTCCTGCCGTTCCCCGGCCTTATCCGCGAACGGGGCCTGGGTCTGGTCGGGGTTGAACCGGACGATGAAGTTGCACGGGCCGCTCCACATACCCAGCAGGCGGAAGTAGATGCGCCCCTTCGAATCCATCGCGGCGGCGACCGGCTGCCACGGCTTGTAGCCGGACGGCTTCGGCCCGAAGATCGCGGATGCCATGCGGTCCATCCGGGAAACTTCCCCGGTTTTACCGTCTATCTTAAGTATCGTCGGGCTGGTCCGGCCGGCCCAGTAGCAATCGCCCGTCCCGCGGTCGGCCGCCAGCGCCCCCGCCCCCCTGCCGAACGGGTAGTAGTAGGCCTCGATGGCCCCCGCCCCGGCCTGGAGCCTGTCGCCCTCGTCTTCGATCCGCCATATCTGGTCGCCGGGCGCTATCCGGCCGACGCAGGAGATCCACAGGACCGGCCTGGGAGCCGAGGCGTCCAGGACCATGATCGGGCCGGGGTCGTGCATGTAGAGCTTGCGCTTCGGGAGGTCGCATCGCGCTACCTCCGTAAAGTCTTCGATAGACCTGAACTTCACCACCGACTTGTCCTCGAAGGCGTCCCAGCGGATGGGCTTGGTGCTGTAGTAAACGTCCTTTGCGCCCCGGTCGCGGACCGAGAGCGCGAAAAGCTCGCCCGTCCGCGGGTTGATCGCGACCTGCTCGGGTCCCGGAACTTGGAGCGATTTAAGGTATTTGAGGTCCGCGGAGAAGACCTGTATCCGGTCGTTCATCCAGTCGCAGACGAGCAGGCGGCCGTCCGGCGCCACGGCCAGTCCCCGCGGCTGGTCGAAGCGGTCCGGAGCCTTTCCCGCTCCGCCCTCGCCCTCCGCTTCTTCCTTCCCCAACACCGGCTCGAACTTCCCGTCCCCCCATTTCGCCCGCCAGACTCTGGAGCCGGCTCCGGCAAGATAGAACGTGGCGCCGTCGGGGGAGGCGGCGAGAAAGAAACGCTGGGCGGTCTGGAACTCGGCCGGGAGGATCGGGCCGAGCGTCCCCGGGTCTGCCGATCCGTCGAGTCCGATGCGGATCAGCCTGCGGGCGGGTTTCCCGCCCTCGACGGGAGCGCCTCGCCCGGAAACTACGACCAACCTGTCCTCTCCGTCCTCGCACTTGGCGATCCGCATCGTGTTCCGGTAGATACCTTGGAGCCCCGGGAATATCTTGGACGGCCTATCGGTCTTCCCGCCGTCCGTCTCGTATGTCCTGGGCCTTTTTCCCGGCGGCAGGTCGGCTCGGAAGGGCACGATCGTCCTCAAGTACTTTCCACCCCTGTCGAACACGACCAGTTCCGGCGAGCCGACCTGGCGCTCCCACGCGGATCCCTGGAGCACGAACAATCGTCCGTCGGGATGCGCGGCCAGCCCG
>CALKMO010000356.1 GCA_937991785.1 uncultured bacterium
TGGCAGCCTCCTGCAGCTTCCCCTTAACTGAATTTCGGGCTGCCGACGATGAATTCTTGAAGATCTTCCCGGATTTCGCATGCTTTTGCGCAACAAAGCCCAATCCGACCAAAGTTCTACCAGGTGTCGGATCTGCCTGGACGGCAGGACGTGTTCTCATCCGGTGGCGCGCGGTTGCCTGACGGCGGGAAGGCGCGATAGGATGCGCGGTCAGAGATTTTGAATCGTCCGGCCGGAAGATCCGGTTGCGATGTAAACTCGCTGGGCGTCAGTTCGGAGGAGACGCGTAAGAAAAAAGCGAGACGATAGAGCTCGTTTAATGTTTGCGCTCTATAAAAACTTTTGGGGTAAAAATCGAAGGAAACGCTGAGTTCGAGATGTGCACTCTCTATGAAGCGTTGAGGTAAAGCCGCTCCGCTCGCGCGGAAGTCTCCCTCTCGTCCGCATACATCGCAACCGCCTCACGCGGAACAGATGCGAGTTGTAGCGGCGGCTCTGCCGGGTAGAATTCAGCCTTCGTTTCGAGGATCGCACCGGCGGAGGTTCTCGCCTCCGGCAGAATGCGGGCGCAGGCGGCATTCCGGCGGTGCGGCCGAGGATCCGCCCTGCCGCCCATGCTTGGCAGGGACTGCATACGGGGCTTAGGCGACCCGAGAGCCTCCGATCGGCAGTTTCCTGGGCAAGCAGGCTCGCGGGCGCTTGGGATTGCGGCGGCGGGTTACCCCGATCCTGTTCCGGCAGATCGCATCGAGGAAAGACGTATGCGCAGGAATTGGAGATGGCGGTCCTCGGAACTCGATGGAGGAGATGAACGATGACGGCGCGGTTGGAAGCGAAGATTGTGTTGCTAGTGTCGGCGGTCATTGCTGGTATGGCGGCCGGCTCGCCGGCGGCTGAAACAGGGGGAGAGCGAGCGGAGGGAGGGGGAGACGAGCGGGCGCCGGGAAAGCCGCTTCGGATAAAAGTCGGCGTTTACATCTTGAATATGGGCAAGCTCGACGTTACGTCGGGAACCTTCTCGGCGGACTTCTATCTATCGCTCAAATCCGAAGGGGGGGAGATTCCGGAGACGTTCGAGTTCTTGAACGGACGGGCGGCAAGCATCGAGAAGCTCCTGAACAAGCCGAACGAAAAATTCTACAGGGTGTTGGCCAACCTGACCACCCCGATAGATTTCCAGAAGTTCCCCTTCGATTCTCAGAAGCTGCAGATCGCCATGGAAGACAAACAGAATACGGCCGGGGATCTGGTATATATTCCGGACAAATCCGATAGCGGGATGGACGCGGGCGTATTTTTCCCGGGCTGGAAGATCACCGGCTGGACGTCCTATGCGGACAGGCACGATTATCCGCCGTACGGAGAAACCTTCTCCAAATACGTCTTCACCGTGAGCATCGAGCGGATAAAGCTGAATTCGTTCATAAAGACGTTTCTGCCAGTCCTGTTCATGATGCTGATAGTGGCATCCAGCTTCATCCTGAATCCTGACCAGAGCAACACCCGGCTGGCCACGATAAGCTCTTCGCTGGTGGCCTCCGCCATGTTTCATATCTCCATATCAAACCAGATACCACCGGTGGCCTACCTGACTTTTGCCGACAAGTTCATGCTAACTACGTATTTCATTCTCCTATCGAGCTTTTTCCTGAACATCGCAATATTCGTGCTGCAGAGCAGGGAGAAGAAGGAACCCGCGGCCAGGTTCCATAAGCTCAGCAAGGCTATCGTTTTCATAGGCATGCCCGCGGCGTACGCGGCGATGTTCCTAGCTGGGTGAAGCGGACGAGCCGCATATCTCCGACGGATTCCGGAGGCTGAGTTGCCGCTGAACGTCCGGGCGAGGCATATGTCGCGCCCGGCTTCGCTGCCGGTCGGCTGGCTGTCCGGTGCCGATGCGAGCATTCAACGTCCGGGCGGATCGGAAAACCCCGAGGCGGGCACGGTACCGTAGCGCCTGACACGGGATCGGTAGTCTTCGATGGCGGCATCGAGGTCCGGCCCGTCGAAATCGGGCCACAAGACCGGCGTAAAATAGAGTTCGGCATACGACGCCTGCCAGAGCATGAAGTTGGACAGCCGCTGCTCCCCGCCTGTTCGTATCAGGAGGTCCGGATCGGGCGCACCGTCACGCCCGATCTCCGCCGCGAACGATTCCTCGGTTATGGACGCCGGAGACACGGCGCCCGATGCGGCGCGTTCAGCGATCCTCCGCGCCGCCTCGGCTATCTCCGTGCGCCCGCCGTAGTCTATGGCCATGCGCAGGTGGAGGCGTTTCCCGCCGGCGGTGCGGCGTTCGGCCTCCCCGATCAGCTTCCTGCTCGTCTCCGGGATTCTGTCCCTGCGGCCGATGGCCGAGAAGCGTACGCCTTCGCGCAGAAGCTCAGGTATTTCGCGTTCAAGGTGTTCATTGAGCAGCGCGAATAGGACGTTTATCTCGCGCTCCGGCCTCCGCCAGTTCTCGCTCGAAAAAGCATACAGCGTAAGCGTCCCCACGCCCCTTTCAGCGCAGGCTCTTACAGTCCGCCGCGCCGCCTCAGCTCCGGCGTTGTGCCCTCGCCAGCGGGGCAGCCCTCTGGCCTCCGCCCATCGCCCGTTGCCGTCCATGATTATGGCGATATGGTCCGGGATTCCGTTCATAGCGTCCATTTCATCCCCTCGATGCTACCGTCGGCAACCCGCCCGCCTCGCCCTCGTCGCCGGGCTCCTCGGCACCGCGATCATCTGCCAAGGGCGGCAGCACCCGCCGTAGAATGTCCAGGTACCTCTCCAGCGCCGATCGCCCTTTTTCCGTGATCCTATAAATGGTCCTGTTCCTGCCGGAGGCGCGTTCGCGGCCGACCTCTACATAGCCTGCCTCCTCCAGCTTGCGCGCTTGGACGCCGAGGTTGCCGTCGGTAGCGCCGAGCGCGCCGCGAAGTTCGGTGAACGACATCGAGTCGTTCGCCGCCAAGGCCGACAATATCCCAAGGCGCAGACGCTCGTGTACCATAGCGTCCAGATCCATCGCGGTCACGCGCCCGTCATCCCGTACGCTCTTCTTTCCCTTGTCTCCGTACGTCATCGCCTTCACCAGTCGTGCCTCGCCGCTATCCAAAAGCCAAATACGAGGTGAAAAGCCCCGAATCCTATACAAAGTCACAAGTACGGAGGGACCCCGCGCGCCATCATCGCGAGCGCGCCAAGGACGGCAAATGCAAGCCCCATTATGCGCACCGGTCGCACCAAGAACAGTCCTCCTGCCAGTACGGCGATTCCATACATGGAGATCCATACCCCGGCACCAACCCCTCCGCTCCGTTCCCGACTGCGGCAACCGTAAGCACCCCGCCGATGATTTAGCGGAGGCATAAGACCGCGCATCGCCTTTATGAACCGGCCCCGGTACAAAAAGAACCCTAGGCGCTTGGCCTTCGCCCACATAGTCCGGGCTCCGATGACTCACGCTGCTAAAAAGGCCGTGCTCCATACCCGCCCGGCCGATCCCCATCATACACACGCATCCGCAAGGCCACACCCGAGCCATCCGTCAACAAATGCGGCGGCCAGCCCGATGGTTACCATCGCCATCAACCCCCTGCCCGGCACTGCGGTGAAAGTCCCCGCGCCTTCCCGCACCTCGCGTATATTACCGCAGGTCGCTGTATGCGCGACGAACCGTCAAATCGAAATCCGCAGACATGTCCGTTCATCTCCGAATATAGCGCATCACGAACACGGGAGCGGAAAGGATCGGAGTCGGAACTGCGGATGGTCGTTCGACCCATCCTCCCCTTCGCTCCCGAAGAACCGTCCGAAGCCCGTTCGTTTTCCCTCCATGCGGTGCGCCCTGGCCCAATGCTGGGTCGCAGTACCTGGTGGCGCCCGATTCCCGTTCCGGGCGCTTACGGCGACATCCGACCCGACCGCCCGATCATTTGCACATGTCTGGCGTCGGGACAACGTCTTTGCTTTACAATATAAAGTTTATTGGGTCAATACCTAATTCGCACCATATTGGGCCGATTGGGCCGACTTTTCCGCTGGATGATCTCCAACATCTTATCGCCCGATAAGTCAAAACGCAGAGCCTGCACCATTTTTATCGCAAATCATTGTTTTTACTGTGGGTTGCGTCCAAAGTTGTGCGGCAGAACCGGCCAGCGATCAAGAGCGGCTTGGACTTCGATACTACAAATAGTAGTTCAATATCATACATGCCCGGCCTATCATGTTATAATTGCAATCCTCCCGCGACATATTGCTAACCGTACCTATTCAGGATTCCCAGTCGAGTGCGCCTCGCAACGTTTTTCTCGGACTTCGACTTCATTTGCGCGCCAATATTGACGTTACACATCATGCAGGGGGCATTTGAAGGGGGGCAGTGTTGCCTCCGAGTGCCATCGTTGGCTAGGTGGATGCCCGGCAGTCGGATAATGGCAGCATCCTCCAGTCGCGACAGCTAGAGGGATCCGGCATCCATGTATCTGAAGCGGTTGGAAGCTCAGGGCTTCAAGGCTTTCGCCGACAAGGTCGTCTTTGAATTTTCGCCGGGCGTCACGTGCATAGTCGGGCCGAACGGTTGCGGCAAGTCGAACATAGTTGACGCCACCAAGTGGGTGCTGGGGGAACAATCCGCCAAGAGCCTACGCGCCGGCGAGATGCAAGATGTCATATTCAACGGGTCGGCCCGGCGCAAACCGATGTCTTTCGCCGAAGTCTCGCTTACTTTCGACAATTCCGACAAACGGCTTCACGTCGAGTGTGCCGAGGTCACCGTAACGCGTCGCCTCGCCAGGGACGGGACCAGCGAATACTTCATAAACCGCGCGCCGTGCCGCCTGCGCGACATCCGGGAGATGTTCCTGGACACCGGCATAGGAGCCAAGTCGTATTCGATAATCGAACAAGGGCATGTGGACACGCTCGTCAAGGCGAACGCCTACGAGCGGCGTGCGATATTCGAGGAGGCCGCCGGGATACACGGGTACCTTGCCCGCAGGAAGCAGGCGATGTCGAGCCTGGAGCGGGTGGCGGCCAATCTGACGCGTCTCGGCGACATTCTGGGCGTCACCGAACGGGAACTGAAGAGGGTGGCAAACCATGCCGCCAAGGCGCGGCGATACAAGAAAATAGACGACAAGCTGAAAGAGCTGAAGAAGCGCCTATTGTGGCTGCGCTGCGAGCGGCTCGACAAGGCCCTTAAGGAGGCGAAGAAGGCGCACGGGCAGGCGGAGGCACAGCTTGCCGAGCTGTCGGCCGGGCTGTCCGGGGCGCAGCGGGCGCAGTCGGAATACGACGCGGATGCGGCCCGCTTCGAGGAGACGCTGGCGGACGTTTCCGGGCGGCTGGCAGCTGCTCGGTCGGAGGTTGAGAGACTCCAGTCGGACATACGCGAAGCGGAGGCGCGGTGCGAGGGATTGGCGCAGCGCGCCGGGGAGGCCGATCGGATCGGACGGGAGGCCGCGTCTGAGGCCGAGAAGTTTGAAGCTGAGGCGGATGAGGTCCGCGCGAAGATAAACGCGTTGGTCCGCGAGGAGACGGCACTGGCCGCCGCGGGACGGTTGGCGCACCTGGCTCTGGAGCGGGCGCGGGCCGGGATGGCTGAGATCCGCGGGCGGCTCGCCGAGCGCGAAGCCGGCAGGTTCGACCTGCTGCAGAAGGCCACCGAAGCGGCCAACGCGAAGTCGGCGCTGGAGAGGGAGTTGCAGGGACTGGAGTTCAGGCGCGGGAGGCTGGCGGCGGAGTCGAACGAGGCGGCGGAACGCAGGCGGGCCATAGCGGCCGAACGCGACGCCGCCGCGGCCCGCGCCGAGGCGCGCGCCGGCGAGATGGCGGCCGCCGAGGCCAGCATGGCAGCGGCCGAAAAGGACCTGCGGGATTGCGCCCGCGCTCTGGACGATATCGTCGCCACCGTGTCGCGGCTGAGAGAAGAGGCCGCCGCGAAGCGTTCCAGGCTGGATTTTCTGCGCGAGATGGCCGGTCGCGGAGAGGGCGTGGCTCCCGGGGCGCTCAGATTGCTGGAGGTGTTGCGCGGCGCGCCGGCGGACGCCGGGGCGGAAACGCCGGGCGGTCCGGATGGAGAAAAACCGGGCAGCGGAGCGCAAGCCGGCGCGACGACGGCTGGAACCGGGCCGGCTGTCCGCGCCGCGGCGGAAGGAACGGGACGGATTCAAGGCGAGCCGTCCGAAGCCTGGTGGGAATGGCTCGACGCGAGCGAATGGTTCGTCTTGCTCGACGGAGACCTCGACTTCGAAACCGCGGGGCGGGCCCCGGACGCAGGGGCTGCGGCCGGAACGCGGGACGGCGCGATCACGGCGCCGGAGCCCGCGGCGGCGTGCTCCGAACCGGGCTGCGGCGGGCCGGATGCGTCGGGCCCGAGGAGACCGAGGCTGATCGGGATGCTGGCCGACCTGGTCGAGGTCGAAGCGGCGCACGCGGTCGCCGTCGAAATGGCGTTAGGCGCCCGCATACAGGCGCTCGTGGTCGAAACGGAAGAGGATATCCTGGCTGCGATGATCGCCCTGAAGGCCGGGAGGCTCGGACGCGCCGGCGCCGTGGCGCTGGGCGCGCTTCGGGATCCGGCCGAAGTTCCCGATCGCGTTCGTTCGATGCCCGGTTTCGTCGCCCAGGCCGACTCGCTCGTCCGCTGTTCCGACCGGATACGCCCAGTCGTCCGTGCGCTGTTGCGCGGCACGGCAGTCTTCGACTCGCTCCCCAGTGCCCTGGCTGCGTGGAAGGCCGGTTCGAACGGCACGAGGCTTGTGACGATGGAGGGCGACGTTCTGGAGCCTTCCGGCTTCGCCGCCGGCGGCAGCCTGGACGCGGCGGAAGGCACGCTGCTGGGCCGCAAGAATGAGATCGCCAGGCTGGAGACGGAAGTCGCGTCGGTCGAGGCGGGAATCGCCTCGGCCTCGGCAAGGGCCGACGAGTGCCGGCGGCGATGCGCCGAGCTCGCCGCGCGGATCGAAGGCCTCAAGGCCGACAGGGAAAAGGCGCGGGAGGCCAGGACCGCCGACATCGGCGTGGTCGCGGGCTGCGAACGGGAGCTGGCCGAGGCGGATCGCAGGATCGAGGCGCTGGGATCGGAGCTGCGCGCGGTCGAGGTCGACGCGGCGCGAGTCGCCGGCGCCCTGGACGAGGCCAGGGCGAGGCTGGCGGATGCCGAGCGGGCCGCGGCAGAACTCGACCGATCCATCCTCGCCGACAGGGCGGAAATGGGAAGGCTCGATGCGGAATGCGCACGCCTCGACGCCGAGACGGGTGACCTCAGGCTCAGGCTCGCCGCCGTTTCCGAAAGGGCGGATGCGGCGGCGGCCGAGGCGGCCAGGCTCGATGCCGTCGGAGCCGCCAGGCGCGCCGAGGCCGAATCGCGGCTCAGGGACGCGGCGAATCATTCTGCCGCCCGCGAGGAACTCCTGCGGAAGATCGCCGCCGATCGCGACGCGATGGAAAAGGCCGTCGCGACCGCCCAGGCACTGGCCGCCGAGGAGGAAAAGCTCAGAGGACAGAGGTCTGGGCTGCGCGAGCGGCTGGCGGCCGAAAAGGAGCGCGAACGCGAACTGCGCCTACGGCTCGACGGTGCTCAGGAACAGTTCAGGAACCTTCAGCGCGACCTGATGTACGCCCAGCTCAACATGCAGAACGCCGTCGAGAAGCTGAGGGCCGAGTTCCAGATCGAATACGCGAGCGCTCCCGAGGATCCGGAAGAAGGCGCGGGCGAAGGGGAGAAGGCAGGGACGAAGACGAAGGCTGCATCCGCGGTCGTGTCGGGAAGGGAGACCGGGGCCGCCGCCGACGCGGCCGCGGGCGCCGGCACGGAGACGGGAGTGGCGGCTGCCGAATCGTCTGCGGAGCTCGGAGCCGTCGCGGAAGGAGGGGCGGCAGGAAAGAGCCTAGATGCAAAGGGGCGCGGCGAGGCTAACGGCGACGAACCCGATTCGCCGGCGCTGACCCCTGTCGAGCTGGCAATGGGCGAGGCCGAACTCGAAGCGCTGGTAGTCGACATGGAAAGGAAGCTGGCCGCCATAGGGCAGGTCAGCATGATCGCAATCCAGGAGCAGAACGAGCTGGAGGAAAGGCGAAAGTTCCTGAGCGAACAGAAAAAGGACCTCGAGCGTGCCAGAGACTCGCTCCGCGAACTTATAAACAAGCTGAACAAGCGCAGCCGCGCGCTGTTCGAGGAAACGTTCGCAAAAATAAAGGAGAACTTCGACGCTACATTCCGCAAGGCCTTCGGAGGGGGAAAAGCCGAGATAAAGCTGGAGGAAGGCAAGGACATCCTAGAGGCGGGCATAGAAATTATCGCCAAGCCGCCGGGCAAAGAACCGAGGAGCATAACGCTGCTGTCCGGCGGCGAAAAGGCGATGGTCGCCATAGCGCTCCTCTTCGCCGTCTACAGATCGCGGCCCGCTCCGTTCTGTATGCTCGATGAGGCTGACGCGCCGCTCGACGAGGCGAACGTGGACCGCTACAACCTGCTTATCCAGGAGTTCAGCGGACAGAGCCAGTTCCTGATCGTATCGCACAACAAGAAGACCATGTCCTACGCCGAGCGGATATACGGCGTGACGCAGGTGGACGGCGTGAGCGTCAAGTACAGCCTCAGGTACTCGGACATAAACGAGGACGGCAAGTTCGACGCGGCAGCCGCGGCCGTAAGGGAAAGGACGGCCGCGGAGATGCCGGACCCGGCCGCGGAGGCGATGGAGCTGCGGAAGGCCGAGCCCCCGAAGACCCCGCCCCCGCCGGCAGCCGACATACCGAGGGAGGAGCCGGCCGCAGCTACGGCGGCGGATGCCGGTTCCAAGGCGGCGGGCGCCTGATGCCTTCGTAGCCTGCACCTGCGCCGAAAAGCGGGCGGATGGATAGCCCGGGGCGCCCGTACCCACTATGGCGCGGCATCACCGCCTGATACACGACCGCCTTCGCCGTTCTTTCCGTTTTCGTTGCCGTGCAGGAAATCGAACCGTATGCCTACAGGTATGCGGATCTGCGATATTTCGAACGACCATTTAAGCAGAGAAAACGGTTCGACCTGCCGCAGTTCCTTGAACGTAGGCAGGAGTGCGCAGGCCGCCAACCGCAGCACGAAAGAGAAGAACAAAAGGTACATGAACGGTGTGCATAAGAGGTACGAAAGATCCAGGATCGGAAACGTCGGAGCGACGGGATAGGCCCTTTGGGCAGGACGCACGCACCCGGCGAGTACTTCATTGATCCATCCGCCGAAAATGGATCCCGAGAAGGTCCCGATGCCGGCGATGATGTTCAGGTACGCGATGCACCGGGCGCGCTTAGGCGAACTGACCGCCTCGAGTATATAGTTCCACACGCTCAGCGAGAACCCCGCCCAGAACGTGCCGCTGAAAAAGTTGACGGCGATCAGGTAAAACGGGTTGAGGCACAGCATCCAGGTAAGCGGTATAAGGGCTATGCCGACAGCGGTTATCCTGAGCGTCGCCTTGTTGCCGAACCTTTCGCTGAAGCGGCCCCATAGCGGGAATGTCAGGATGGAGGCGAGCGAGGCCGTTACGTCGAGTGCGACCCATTGCCATTGGGGGTACCGCAGCTCGTACGAGAAATAAGGCAGGAAGTACGGGCCGGCCACCATCGTGCCGAACCATATGATCGTCACGAAGAAAACGAAATGCACGAAGTTCGACTCGCGGGCCCTCTTTATGAACTGCCAGAACGTGAATGCTGCATCGGGAGGCGGCGCGAAGGGCGGATCGTAAACCCGCCTTGCATTGAAAAAGCCGACTGCGCGCGAGACGCCCGCAAGCGCAAACGATCCCGCGAACACCCATGCGGCAGCCGATACGGCTGTCGTCCCGGCGCCGCCGGCACCGCCGCCCCCGCCGTCCATCCCGCCCACCGAGTGCGCCGCGCCGATTGCATCCGGCACGCCAGCGGCGCCGGCGTCCCCGGCGGCTAGCTTAGGGGCCAGGTATATGGACGCGCCGAATGCGAGCCTGGTCGCAAGGCTTACCGCCGCCACGACGCGGTTCTGCCTTGCAAAATAGTCGCCCCGTTCGGAGGCCGGCACTAGGTCGCTTATCATGCTGCTCCACGGCGGGTGCGCGAAGTGCCCCATGACGAAGTAGACCGTGACGATCGAACAGAGGGCTATCCAGAACGGCAGCCCGGGTTCGATGAAAGGCAGGATCGCCATCGGTATGAAGCATAACGTGTGCGTAAGGATGGTCGCCAGCACGAAGAGGCGCCGATGGGGGAAATGTTCGAGCATGTTGGCCGAAGCGGCTTGGACCATCGGCCCCAGCAGATTGGGAATGCCGACCAGCAGGCCGAAGAAGAATTCGGGCGCCCTTACATGAGCGGCAAAAAGACCGAACGAACTTTCCCCGAAGCCGAACATCGCCGCCCAGCAACCCATGGAGATCGTTGCCGATCGGAGCGATGCCTGCCTGAGACTTTCGTCAATGTTGCCCGTCATGGTTGCCTTCGCTTTATTGGGCCGACGCACCTTCTCACAACCGCCGGAGCCATAGCGCAGACCGCCTTTGATGGCAGACTCTCCCGCCGCCGGAACTGATTCTTCGCCGTCGAATGATTATACGATCGGCCGATTCTCCGAAAGACTACAAAACAGGCCGCGCAGAGTCTGAATGATCCGAATCGGCCTGGACGGATCCGAGCCGGGATCCGACTATGCGCCGCAGCCGGATATGCCGAGGCGGGCGATCTTTTTCGCGAGCGTCGTCCTCTCTATCCCCAGCTCTCTCGCCGCGGCGGATACGTTCCCGCCGTGTCTAGCCAACGCGTCTTCTATCAGCCGCCTTTCAAAGGCCCTGACCCTTTCGGCCAGAGGGAGACCTCGGCCGTCAGTTTCCCGGCCGGACCCCGCCTCGTTATGCCTCGCCATATCTTCTTTTGTGCCACCCTCATTCGGATCGGCTGTTATCGCGCAGTCATCCTCCGCACCGGCTATCGTCCTAGCGCCACCGGCGACCGCTCCCGCAGATTCGTCCGCCTTCCCCAGACCGTGCCTTGTGCGTTTGGGCAGATTCCCAAGCCGCCAGCCGGAAGATCCGCCTGTGCCGCGGATCGCCCGACAGAGCACGGTCGGGGGCAGGTCCTCTATATCTATGATCTTCCCCCGGCTCATTATTACGGCCCGCTCGATCGCGTTCCGCAGCTCACGGACGTTGCCCGGGAAATCGTATCCTTCGAGCGCCCGCATGGCCTCCGGCGATATCGCTACCGTCTTTCCCCCGGTCTCAACGGCGGCGCGGTCGAGGAAGTATTGCGCCAGGAGCGGTATGTCCTCGCGCCTTTCCCGCATCGGCGGGACCAGTATCGTCACTAAGTTCAGGCGGTAAAACAAATCCTTGCGGAATCTTCCTTCCCTGACCATCCGTTCGAGGGGGGTGTTCGCGGCGGATACCACTCGAGCATCTATGCGGATGTCGCATTCTCCGCCGACGCGCCTTATGACTCCCGTCTCTATAGCGCGCAGCAAGCGGGCTTGGAAGTTGGGAGCAGTAGCGCCTATCTCGTCGAGGAACAGGGTGCCGCCGTGGGCGCTTTCGAATAGTCCTACATGGCGGGCCTCCGCTCCGGTGAACGCGCCCTTCTCGTGGCCGAAGAGCTCGCTTTCCAGGAGAGATCCCGGTATGGCTGCGCAATTCACCGCGACGAACGGGCCGCCGGCCCGGGGACTCGAGTCATGAATGGCGCGTGCGAGCAGTTCCTTGCCGGTGCCCGATTCGCCCAGCAGAAGGACCGGGCACGATGCGGCGGCGGCCTTCCGCGCTTCCATGCACACCCGCCGCATCGCCTCTGATGCCGCCACGATACCACCGAAAATCCGCGACCGCTCGACCGACTGGCGCATCGCCCGCGCTTTTTCGATCAATTTGCGGCGGGCTACCGCGCGCATTATTGCGGATACAGCTTCCGGCACGTCGTGCGGTTCGATCACGTAGTCGAACGCGCCGCGCCGCATCGCTTCGACTATGACCTTCGGGGATGTCTCGTGCGTACTTATTATCACTTGGACGTCGGGATCGGCCGCAAGCATGGCGTCCAGAAGCGCGAGCCCGTTGACCTTCCCCATGTTCATGCCGATAACCGCTACGCCGCAGGTCTGCTCGTGGGCCCTGGCGAGCGCCCGGGCAGGGTCAAGCTCCTCCTCTATGTAGAGCGGAAGCTCCTTTACGGCGGCGTAGAAATCCTCGCCGAAGCCGCTCGTCAGAAAGAGGCGGCCTTCCGGACGCGGGGGATCATTCAGCACGCGGATCGGCATACTTTCTTCAACCACCGGAACGCCGAACCGTCCGCCGTCGGCGACGGGATGCTTGCCGCGGAGCGCGGCGGACCAGGCAACTCTTCAGCCGTCCTGGCGCCCCGCCGTGAAACATGGGCGGACTCAATGCCGAGCGTGGCTCCCGCGGCAAACGCATCCGTGGGATATTCGGCGGTCACTCCTTAAGGCCCTCCATCCCCCTCCGGCACAGCTCCCGCGCGTAATCGGTCCACCTGCCCTGCCCCCAGTACCGGAAGCAGCTGGTCTGCGAGAGCAGCAGGTACAGCAGGTTGCGCCTGTAGGCGTAGGATTTCGTGTCCGCCTTGCCGCCGGAATACTTCGCGTGGAACGCCTCGCTGAGCTTCCGGATGGGATCCAGAACGTTCTGGTAGCCCCGCACCCAGCTCAGGTTGTTCGTCCACGAGCTCCCTTCCACGTGGAACAGCGGATCCCTCTCGCGTATGTCGCACAGGACCTTCTCGAACTCTGCCTGAGAAAGCGGCTTCCCCGACTCGAAGGCGGGATGCCCGAATATCTTGTGGTGGTGGATGGCCCGGATCGGCTCGAAGTCGCCGTCTGATATGCCTTTCGAAACGAGCAGTTCCAAGTACTCGGTTCCTGTCATGCCTACGGCGCCTTTCTCGCCGGCCTGCCTGAAGGCGCTCCTGAAGCCGTCCGGGAACTCGTGCATCATGACGCCGCCGTTCTCGCCGTCGGCGATCTGCGCTACGATGGGCGGGACGTGGATGCCTTTCAGTTTGCGCCACCTGAGTCCCTTGGCTTCGTAGTACGGCTGCATCTGGGCCACGAGCTTGGTGTCGGATCCCTGCGTTTTTATTATGGCGGTTATGGAAACCTCCTGGCCGCGGGAGTTCCTCGCCACGAGCCTTCGAGGCAGGTACCGTTCCCTGAGCGACGAACCGTCCATCTCCTCGACCGTGTGCTCCTGGACCAGGAGCCACCTGTAACCGCATTCCTTGAGGACCGAGACGTAATCGTACAGGACGTCCGGATGGTTGGGCAGGTGCATCTCCGGCGGCGAGAAGCCGCGGACCTTCGCCAGAGCATCCCATCCGAACAGCGTGGCGAAAAAGTGCTGCCATGCGCGGATCTGGAGCTTAAGATCGTGGACCGGGGTGGACGAAGCGAGAGCGTGGCTGAACATCGTGCCGAGCCACTCGATGCACTCAGGATGCCTGCACGACGCGTCGCGAAGGTTGTCTATGACGTCCTGGCGGCCCATCATCAGGAGGCCCCAGAGCAGGTTGCCGGAATAGTCGAGCATTACGCGGACGCGGCGGCCCTCCCCGGCAAGTTCGCGCACCAGGTCCGCTATCCGCGAGTAACACCAGACGAAAACCTCAGCGTTGTGCCGCTGTTCGTCGGATGGCGACTGATACATGTCCTGCAGGTTGCAGATAAGCGGCGCTTCTGACAGCTCGCCTGGGCCGAGGATCGTGGGCTGATGCATGTGAAGGGCCACGGCGAAGACGGCGTCTATCGAATCGTACTTCAACCCGGAGACGTCCGGATGGAAGTTGCGCGCGCGCGCCAAGGCGTCGGCAACCTTGTCCTCCTCGCCGCATATATTCGGCAGCCCTTTCACGATGCACGGACTGGTCGTCCTCGGGAGTTTCATCTCCCAAAAGGGAACGGATGCCGCTCCGACCGGGATCACCTCTATCGCCGCGAAATGCTTGACCCAATCCTCGGCGCCCGCCGCCATGAAATCGTCCTTCTTGCACCCCTCGACCTGTACATACAGCCTTCCGGGTCCGAACAGTCCCTTCGGGACATCGAGGCGATACCGCCCGATCCCCTCGACGGTCACCAATCGTTCCTTTATGAAGTATTCTTCGCTCCCGCGCCGCAGGATCGCCTGCACGAACGGTATGCGTCCATCAGCCTCTAAGTTTATGGCGAAGGCCACGTTCTTCTTCGTAATCGGTTCCACCTGCACGGTGGCCGGCATCTGGATGCCGGTGATACTGGTAAACACGCCGGCTGAAGACATTCCGGTATTCGCCATGGTTCCATACCTCCCTCCTGCCCGCCTTCCCACTTGCAGATCGGCGCACCTCACGCCCGGCCGTACTTATCCTTGAAGAAGATTTCCTCTGCATCCTTTCGTTTCTTCGCCTCGGTCTTTCCGCTTAGTGCGGAATCCGCCGGGTATCCTAGTGGCGTCAGAGCCACGATCTTTACCGACGCGGGTATATCGAGCAATTCGCGCACGCGCCTTTCGTCGAAAGCGCCTATCCAGCAAGTGCCCAGCCCTGCTGAGGCAGCCGCCAGCGTAAGGTGGTCGAGCGCTATGGTTACATCCACCTCTACGCTGTTACCATATCCTCCCATGTGCTTGTACGCCTCGGCCGGCAC
>CALKMO010000357.1 GCA_937991785.1 uncultured bacterium
CCCGCGCCTGGGTGTGGTTTTTGCGCGCGTGCCTCGTGCTTCCGGCGATCGTGGGCGTATCGAGGCTCGCCACGCTCGCGGCGGGCATTAGGTCCTCCGCCAGGCCGGTGGAATGTTCGCGCCCGGCGCTGTACGAAATGCTGGGCGGCAAGCGGGCGCGCCTTTCCGCGGCGCACCGCGGCATAGTCATGGCCGCCATGGAAATGGGCGGAGCGACCGTCTCGCGATACATGCGGCCGATCGAAAAGACCGTAACCGTTCGGCCCGATGCATCGGTCGGAGATGCACTGGAAGCTATGCGGCGGTCGAAGAGGTCGCGCATACCCGTCCTTGACCCGGTCCCTGGGATTCCATCGGGCTTCGTGAGCTTCTTCGATGCTGCGGCGGCACGCATTGGCGCGAGGTGCTCCGACATCATGAGACCGATAGTTTCGTTTGCGGATGAAGCCCCATGCTGCGAGGTGCTCGAACGCATGAAGCGCGAGAGGCAGGTGCTCGCCGCGGTCGTTGGTAAGGACGGGCGGATGATCGGCATCGTAAGCATGGAGGACATGGCGCGGGCGATCATCGAATCGCTGCCGGCCAAGCCTAAGCTTCAGCCTAGGCGCTCTGGCCACTTGCCGATTGCCCCGGCGCCGGAATGGGCATCGCAAGGCCGGCACCCATCGTATCCTCTATAGTGACCACGTTTTCCGGACCGGCGGCCAGAGTCGGATTGGGAACCTAGAAACGGCGGAAGGGAGGGAGGCGGCGTCTACGACGGGCAGGCGGAGGCATAGTCCGAAGTTAAAGGCGCAAGCGGCCCTGGAGGCGATCCGGGAGGACAACGCGGCCAACGAGGTCGCCGGCCGTCACGGGGTCCATCCATTCCGGGTCGGGCTGTGGAAGAGGATCGCCCTGGAGCGGTTGCATGAGGTCTTGGGAAACGGAGTCCGCCGGCGAACGGCAAGGTGAAGCTGATCGAACAGCTCTATCGGAAGATCTGCGGGCTACAAGTAGAACTCGAATGGATGAAAAAAAGCCGGCGATTTTCTCGACTAGGGGATTACGCCGATGGATCGCGCCTCATCCCCGGATCAGCATCCGTCGGCGGTGCGCCCTGCTGGGGGTCAGCCGCAGCGTCCTGTGCTACAAGTCCGCTGGGCCGATTGCGGAGGATCTCCGGCTGATGGGGCGAATAGACGAGCAGTATACCCGAACACCGTTTTAAGGCTCGCGGAGGATGGCGGCACTGGAGGAGACGTTCCAGGGTAAGGCGGCGATTCTTTTATATATGCGCAGCGACATGTATCCGCACAAGAAAAGTGGGTAAAAATCGGGGAAAACGGCGTCCCTGCGTGAGACGCTCAACTATGAAGCGTTGGTGTAACGCTCCCCTAGCTTCCCAAAAATCTCCCTCTCATCCGCAGACAGCGCAACCGGCTCGCAATATCTTGATAAGTTTCCGTGTCGTGGTATCCAGTGTGGAGCCGGCCGGATCGGGCGGACTCGATCCGATCACCGGCAATAGTAGGGATGGCGCGGAGGATACACCATGGCGCGTACGATGATCGGGATCGAGATGTGGCGCGACTATTCGAACAGGATGGACAGCCAGTCTCTTAAGATGTCCTTCGCCAACCATCTGAAGTACATCATGGGCAAAGACCACATCACGGCGACTCCGCTCGACCTGTATTACGCGCTTTCGTTGGCCGTTCGCGACCGACTTATAGACCGGATGATCCAAACGCAAACGACCTACAATCGGCTTCGAGCCAAACGGGTCTACTACCTTTCGCTCGAATTCCTCATCGGCCGTGCGCTTGCCAACAACATTTTCAACCTGAATTTCTGCGACACGGCGATCAACGCCATGAGGGAATTCGGCCTTAATTTGGAGGAGATGTGCGAGGCGGAACCGGACGCCGGGCTTGGGAACGGCGGCCTGGGCAGGCTGGCGGCGTGTTTTATGGATTCCCTGGCCACGCTCGAATACCCCGCCTACGGTTACGGGATACGCTATGAATTCGGGATATTCAGGCAGGAGATAGCGGACGGTTTCCAAGTGGAGAGGCCCGACCAGTGGCTGCGTTTCGGGAACCCGTGGGAGATATGCCGTCCCGAGAACGCGATGCCCGTCCCGATGTACGGCCGCGTCGAGCACGGCGTGGACGAAAAGGGCAACTACTCGCCGCGATGGGTGGATTGCCAGACGGTCCTGGGCGTTCCTTACGACATGCCCATAGTCGGCTACGGCAACAACACTGTCAACCTGCTCAGGCTGTGGTCGGCCAAGGCATCGCGCGAGTTCAACCTGCAGATATTCAATCACGGCGATTACGTGAAGGCGGTGGAGGAGAAAAACGCCTCGGAGACAATATCCAAGGTGCTCTACCCGAACGACAACGTAATAGAAGGCAAGGAACTGCGGCTCAAGCAGCAATGGTTCTTCGTCTGCTGCACGATCCAGGACATAGTGCGCAGGTACAAGCGCAACCACGACACGATGGATGCGCTTCCCGACGAAGTCGCCATTCAGCTCAACGATACGCACCCGGCGCTGGCCGTCGCCGAACTCATGCGGACGCTCGTGGACATGGAAAAGGTCCCTTGGGAAAAGGCCTGGGAGATGACTCAAGCCACTATAGGCTACACGAACCACACTCTGCTGCCGGAAGCGCTCGAGAAGTGGCCCGTGCCGCTCATGGGCCGCCTGCTACCAAGGCATCTGGAGATCATATACGAGATCAACCACCGCTTCCTCCAGCAGGTCGCCTCGCGCTTCCCCGGCGACAACGACAGGGTCGCCAGGATGTCGCTTATTGAGGAAGGCGCGGAGAAACAGGTCAGGATGGCAAACCTGGCCGTAGTCGGCAGCCACTCGGTCAACGGCGTCGCGGAACTGCATTCGGAATTGCTGAAAACGCAAGTCCTGCCGGATTTCTACGCCATGTTTCCCGAAAGGTTCAACAACAAGACGAACGGCGTGACGCAGCGCCGTTGGCTGCTCCAGGCCAACCGCCGCCTGGCCGCCTTGTTGAAGTCTCGCATAGGAGAGGGGTGGGTGACTAACCTTTACGACCTGAAGCGGCTGGAAGGTTTTGCTGACGATGCCGGCTTCAGGGACGAATTCCTGGCAGCCAAACGCGCCAACAAGGAGCGCCTGGCGGCGATGATCGAGCGCGATACAGGCGTCAGTCTGGATCCGGATTCCATATTCGACGTTCAGGTCAAACGGATACACGAATACAAGCGCCAGCACCTTAACGCCCTCAGGATACTGATGCTCTACAACCGCCTCAAGGCAAACCCTAACCTCGAGGTTTTCCCCCGCTCGTTCATATTCGGCGGGAAGGCGGCCCCGGGCTACTACATCGCGAAGCTGATAATCAAACTCATCAACGAGCTGGCGCGGATCGTCAACAACGATCCGGCGGTGCGCGGAAGGATCAAGGTCGTATTCGTGCCGGACTACAACGTTTCGCGGGCCGAGGTCATCATGCCGGGCGCGGACGTGAGCGAACAGATATCAACGGCCGGAATGGAGGCATCAGGCACGGGGAACATGAAATTCGCCGTCAACGGCGCGGTGACGATAGGCACGCTGGACGGCGCGAACATCGAGATCAGGCGCGAGGTCGGCGAGGAAAACTTTTTCCTGTTCGGGTTGACGGCCGAGGAGATAGCCGGGATGCGCGGCCGCTACAACCCGTGGGACGTATACAACAGGAATCCGGAGTTGAAGTCGGCCCTTGATATGCTCAGATCCGGGGCGCTCTGCCCGTCGAACGAAGACCTGTTCAGGCCGCTGTACGATTCGCTGCTGACCTACGGCGACAGGTTCTTCGTCCTGGCCGATGTGGAGTCCTACGATCGGAAGCATGCGGAGCTCGAGGCGGCTTACAGGGACAGGGCGAAGTGGGCGCGGATGGCGATCCTGAACGTGGCGAGGTCCGGCAAATTTTCCAGCGACAGGACGATAGAGCAGTATGCAAAGGAGATATGGAATCTGAAGCGGGTTCCGATAAGCCTGCCCGGAGACGCCGCCGCGGATCCGCACGCGATGCCGGGCATGCCGTCCCGCGTTCAATTCGAAAGACCCGGCCGGTAACGATTCTACGGCAACGGCGGGTACGCCGGCGCGGCGCCGCAAGACCAAGCGGGCGAGACCGGCCGATCGCAGCGAATCAGTCTGGAGAAAAACCGGATGAGGATGACAGCCACAACGGATATCCAGTTCGGGAACGCGAGCAGGGTCTCGGTTTACGAGTCCTCAGAAGGACCGGTAGTCTCGTTCGAGCCGCATCCGCATGGGGGGCCTGAGAGCCTGTGGTTCTGCTTCCGCCTGATGCGAGCCAAAGACGTGTCGCGAGGCGCAGCGGGAGGAAGGCGAACGGGAAAATCGCTGCGGCTGGTATGGGAAAACGTCCAAAACGCCCTCGGCGCCCTTCCGGCGGACAGGCTGCGCCCCGTGATGCGCGCGGACGGCGGCGACTGGGAAAGGATGCCGCCCGGGAATAGCGATATGCTTCCGGACGGCCGATGCAACGCGGCATGGACCATCCCCGTCCCTAAGAAGTATGTTGACTTCGCCTTCTGCTATCCGTACGGCATGTCGGAATTGAATGCGCTACTGCGCGAGACGAATGGTTTTTGGAAACTTGACGAGATAGGCTCCAGCCAGGCCGGGCGGCCGCTTTTGAGGCTGAGCAATTCGCCGGGAGAGAAGGGAAGCGCCCGGCCGGGGCTGTACCTTATCGCCCGGCAACATTCGGGCGAGACCCCGGGCTCGTGGGTTTTGGACGGTCTCCTGCGGCGCGCGGCGGAGCGCGGCGACAGGGCGCCGCTAATATGGGCTATACCTTTCGCTAACATTGACGGTATCGAATGCGGGGACTACGGAAAGGACAATTTCCCCTACGACCTGAACCGCGCGTGGGGCAGCCCGCCCATGCGCCACGAGACGCTCGTGTACCAGCGCGACATGAAAAGATGGAAGGAGCGCTGCCGTCCCATCCTGTGCGTGGACTTCCACGCGCCTGGAGGAAGCGAAAACGATGGCGCTTACCTTTACCTGCCGAAACCCGATAAATTCCCTGACGTCCACCGGATCGCTTCCGAATGGGCTTCAGCCATGTCGGCCGGCCTTGCAGGAGAGTACGCTTCGGACAGGTTCGCCCGCATCGCGGAGTACGCATCTCGATGGGAGACTCCGACATTCACCGC
>CALKMO010000358.1 GCA_937991785.1 uncultured bacterium
CGGCGCCGCGCGTCGCCTTTCCATCCTCTGCGATCATTCCCGCAACGCTCACCTTATTGGCGCCCGCATGCGCCGCCTTATCTTCGATCCGCTGCGCCATCCCGCCTCCGTACCAGTATCCCTTCTTCCTTGTCGCGTCCGATCCGCGTTCGGCCGCCAGCCGCCGCACGATACCATCCTCATCCGATTACGCCGGTCTAGGCGACCAGCGCCGTAAATCCGCCGTCATCCTCTCCCGCCGCCACTCCTCCATTCTCCGCCGGTGCCTTTCGCCAAAGTTCCAGATGGCGCGTAATCCAGATGCGGCCGGCGATCGCTGCCGCGCAATCAGGCGTCGTCCAGCTTGTTAAGGGCATCCAATAGCTCTCGAAGGTCGCAACCGTGGGAAATAGCTCCCTCTTCGACCGTTTCTATCTCCATCGCGCTGCACCTGGAGCAATGCTCTATCCCGAACCTTCGAAGTACTTCCTCTGCGCCACGTTTCCATTTCAACAGATCCGCTATCTTGGTCTTTTCGGTAACCGTCATCCAATCGCCCTCCACCTCGCCGCCTCGCATACAGGCCCTAGGAAGTTCCACCGCCGCCATTCCGTTCGTAGCTTGCGTCCTCTCTTCGATCCGAGGATCGCTCGGGATGTCCGGCGCGCTAAAACTATGGATCTTCGAAATTGCTATAAACAGCCGCTCGCTCCTTCTCCGCCCCCATCAATAAAAGAGTTCGCGCCATCCGTTTCCCTTACGACACCCGGCACCGCGTGTTTTCGCGGATTTTCGCGGGGGATAGCGCAACGCGCCCTTCACTGCCGGATCGTCGAGGCGCCTCCTTTTTCCGCCGCCGCCCACGCCCGGTCACTCCTCATCGTCCAGCACCATGTATCCGTCGCTCGCCGTATGCACCGCCACCGGGCCCATCGCGCCGGCCGTGGCCGCATGGAACCCTTTTATATCGTCCAGATGAGCCGGCGCTTTAAGCGCGCCATGCTTTATCTCGTCGATGACCGCGCCCTCGTACAAGCCGGCTCGAGCGGCGGGAGAGCCCGTCTTGACGCCTATCACCATCAGACCCGAAGCCACTCCCAGACGCCTTTTTTCGTCCCCATCCATAGCGCGAATCGTCATGCCGCGGAACGCCGCCCTGTCGGCTGGCATTTCGACCTCTTCCACTCCGCCGCCTTCCTCGCGAGCGTAAGCCGCCGGCTTCGCCGCCAGAAGCACTTCGGACATCCGCCGCCCGATCTTGACTTTAAGTTTACGCCGCGCCCCATCCGGCGCCACGATGTCCAATTCCGCCTCCCTACCGACGGGACATTTCTCTACCGCACCGATCAGATCGTGATACGAGGCCATAAGCTTTCCGTTAACGCTTAAAATGACAGACCCGCGCCTTATGCCGGCTCTCTCGGCGGGGCTGTCCGGGACGACGCGCGCCACGAACACGCCGGACAGGTCGCGCATATTGAACGCCGCGGCGATATCGGGCGTAAGGTCACGCGGTTCCACGCCGAGCCAGCCGTACTGTATCTCCCGCCCTTCGCGCAAAGACGGAAGGCGCTCCCTGATAGTGTTGACCGGTATCGCGAACCCGACACCCTGATAGGCCCCGGTTTGCGAGAATATAACGGTGTTGACGCCGATCAGGCGCCCGCGGAGATCCAGCAGCGCGCCACCCGAATTGCCCCTGTTGACGGCGGCGTCGGTCTGGATCAGGTTGCCGTAGTAGGTATCACCTCCGCCGCGAAAGAACGAACGGTTCAATGCGGATACCACCCCTACGGTCACCGTATTCGACAGTCCGAACGGATTGCCCACCGCTATCACCCATTGCCCTGGGCGGATTTCATCCGAATCCCCTAATGGGATCGGCTTCAATCCTCCGGCCGTGATTCGCAGCACGGCCAGGTCCGAATGCATGTCGCTCCCGATCACTTTGCCTTCGAACTTCCTCCGATCGTGCAGCTCGACCATGATTTTATCCGCCCCGCGCACGACGTGCTCGTTGGTGAGCACCTCGCCGCCGGTTCCGACTATTATGCCGCTGCCTTCGGAGACGTTCTCGAATCTGTTCGGCTGGAACTGCTCATTGACGCGCCTCTGCCCGGGAGACAGCGGTTCGGGGCGTAGGATCGCAGATATCCTGACGACGTAAGGCGCAGCCTCCGCCGCGACCTTCATGAATGCGCGCTGTAGAGATATTGCGGCGGCCAGGTCCGGATCGGTGTCCGCTGCCGGATCGCCATTCGGCGGCGGTTCGCCGGCGGGCGCAGGCAAAGAGGCGGACGAGAACGCAAGAGCAAACAGGGGCAGGAGCGGCAGCGGGAACAGGAAGCGGATCGCGAGACGTAACCGCAGCGGGAGAGCGATGCCGGAAACCGAAGCGCTTAAGGGAAACGCGGAGGGATCGGCAGATGCCGGCGACGCGCGGCGCCGGCACGGCGGCATAAGCGGTTGGGCCGATCTCGCTTCGGCTTCGGGATCAAGCGCTTTGTCCGGCGACAACACGCAAAGCACCTTATGCGACATGGCGACCTGCATCTACTCGTCCTTCGCTCCGGAGATCCCGCACTCCAAGACTTCACGCCTGGCGCGCACCTGTTCGGCGATTTTCAAACAAACATCGCGATTTTCCATCAGGAACCTCCTGGCGGCCTCGCGACCCTGCCCAAGGCGCGCCTCGCCGAAGGAAAGCCACGTTCCGGACTTCGATACGACGCCGGCTTGAACGCCCAGATCGAGCACAGTACCTTCCCAGGAAATGCCGTGCTGAAATAATATATCGAACTCGGCGCTCCGGAACGGCGGCGCCACCTTGTTCTTCACCACCTTTGCTCGAACGGTGCTGCCTATAGTCCTATCGCCTTCTTTCAGAAGTCCGATCCTGCGAAGGTCTATCCGAACCGACGCGTAAAACTTCAGCGCCCTTCCTCCCGGCGTGGTTTCCGGCGGGCCGTATCCCATAGCGCCTATCTTTTCCCGGAGCTGGTTTATGAATATGACGATGGAATTGGACCTGGCGATGGATCCAGTCAGCTTGCGCAGCGCCTGCGACATCAGGCGCGCCTGAAGGCCGACGTGCGAATCGCCTATGTCGCCGGCTATTTCGGCCTTCGGCACCAACGCGGCCACCGAATCCACCACGATCACGTCCACTGCCCCGGAGCGCACGAGCTGATCGGCTATCTCGAGCGCCTGTTCGCCGGTGTCGGGCTGGTTCAACAGGAGCTCATCCACCTTGACTCCCAGCCGCCTCGCATATATCGGGTCGAGGGCATGCTCGGCGTCTATATAGGCCGCCACGCCGCCTTCCCGCTGGGCGTTACGCACCACCGTCATCGCGAGCGTGCTCTTCCCCGAAGACTCGGGACCGAATATCTCAACCACTCTTCCGCGCGGCAGCCCGCCCACTCCCAGCGCCATGTCCAGCGATAGCGCGCCCGTAGAAATGGCCGGTGCGTCAACGCGGTACTCGGACGACAGCTTCATTATCGTGCCGGCGCCGAACTGCTTCTCGATCAGCGTCAGCGCGCGCCTCAAGGCCTCCTCGCGCCTGGCCTTCTCCTCGGCACCCTCCTTCGTCTCCTCCCTGCCGCCTTTCTTCGCCGACTTCTCCGTCTTTTCGGCCTTATCCGCCCTTTCCTGCCCTTCGTCCTTGATCCTGGCCATACTTCCGTCCTCCCCCTCAAGTCGATGACGAAACGCCGCCGTACGATTCTCCGCCCGAATTCCAATCGCCATGCCCCAACTTCCGGTTGCGCACACCGCGTTTCCGGAACATCTTCCCCCTTTCGCGGCCCGGCCTACGATGCCGATGCCCCGCTCAGTTTCGCCCGGCACAGCGGCGTATAGATCGGCCCCCTTGGAGAAAGCTCGCTCTGGGAAAACGCCACCTCCTCCGCTTCGAAGGCTCCGATCCTGCGTTTCGCCAACGGCGCAAGGACCTCGGCCAGTTCCACCGCGCAGCCGTCGCGGACCCTGCCGAGCGTCAGGTGCGGAAGGAACGCCCGCGCCTCGCGCCTGACCCCGAATTTCTCCATACGCCTATCCAGAGCGGCATGGAGTTCCGCCATGGCTTCGCCGGCCATAACGCCGACAGCCACGATTCTGGGCGAGCGACCCGGAGGGAACGGCTCGATGCCTACCAGTTCTATTTCGAAAGGTTCGTGTCTGGCGGCCTCCTCCTTGAGCGTCGCGCCGATTCTGCCGGTGTCGTTCCACTGCACGTCGCCGAGAAACTTGACCGTAAGGTGCAGGTTTTCCCTGGCCGTCCACCTTACGCCCGGGAGGTCCGAGGCGAGCCCGCGCGCAAGTGCCCCCAGCGCCTCGCGCAGATCCTCTGGCAGTTCTATCGCCATAAATGTCCGGACTAGCCGTTGCGGCCCGACGCGCCCGGTCCGCAGCATTTTTCTTCTCCTCCGCCGCTATACGTCGGACGCCGTACGCTTTCGGTAAAGCCGTGCATCCGAGTCCGATCCGGCATCCAGAGCGGCCGGCCCTGCGGCCCTCCGTCGTTAATGCCCGCCTATTCCGACGCGGTCCGACCCGGCGCGCGCCGGAGCGCCTTCACGCGGGGATCCGCGCAATCTCCCGAAGCTCTCGGAGCCGCTCTTCTATGTCGCTCCTGTTCGCGGACGCCAGCCTTTCGACTCCGAAACTCTCCACGGCAAACGACGCCACGACCGTCCCATGCACGACGGCCCGGCGCATGTTGTCGGGCGAAATATCGCCGGTTCCGGCAAGGTAGCCCATCATCGCGCCGGCGAACGAATCGCCGGCCCCGGTCGGATCCACGACAGATCTCGCCGGATACGCCGGCAGCGCAAAAAGTCCCGTTTCCTTGCCGGCAACCATTACGCCGTGTTCTCCTTTTTTGACAATTACAACTTCCGGACCGCGATCCAGGATGGCCTCAGCCGCGTCGGGCAGCGAGCGCTTGCCGGACAACATCCGGGCTTCGCCGTCGTTCACCGTCAGCACGTCCGTCCTAGATATTACCTCGGCCAGATCAGCCGCGGCCGTCCGTATCCAAAGGTCCATCGTGTCGGCGGCCACGAGCCTGGGACGGACGCGCATCTGCGCCAGCGTCTTGAGCTGAACCGCGGGCACCCCGTTGGCTAGAAACACGTACGGACATGTCCTGAACGTCTCCGGCAAAACTGGGTCGAACGAACCGAAGACGTTCAGCTGCGTCTCCAAAGTGTCGCGGTCGTTCATGTTTTCGCGGTAGCGGCCGGACCATCGGAAGGTCCTGCCTTCCTCGACGGCTAGGCCGGAAAGATCTATATCTCGGGCGGCTAGGGCGTCCCGAAATTCCGCCGGGAAATCCGTCCCTACGTTCGCCACCAGCAGAGCACGCGTGTAGAAGCTGGCCGCGAACGAAAAATATACCGCCGACCCGCCCAGCACTCCTTTCCGCGACTCGGCAGGGGTTTCGATATCGTCAATCCCTACGCTGCCAACGACAAGTACCGGCATCGCGCACACAAGTTTGACCTTTCCGTAAGGGAGGAGATTCCCCGCGTTCGGGGTCAACCTCGCCGCGTCCGCTCGTACGGCAGCAAGCCGGCAGACTTCCATCTTGCCAAGGGACCGACCGGGGCATCAAGATCGCTGCCGATCCTCCTGCGCCCGGCGCCGCATCCCTGTTCCCGGCCGGCGGACATCCTTCCCGCAAGACGACGGCTGAAAGTTACTTTTCTTCCGTCATGAGAGCCTTGTGTTTGCCGCCGGCGGTAAGCGTCGAGGTCTCAAAATCCAGCTCCAGCGGACTGGTCGCCGTCTGCCCCCTGTCGTCGGCGAACCTGACGTCGCCTTCCAAGGCCGCCCTCGCTATATTCCTCCGTCCGTCCGGAAGTTCCCGCACTCGGACCACGGCGCGATCGGCCCTCATGCGCGCATTATTGAAATCGTTAAGCATCCCTCGGAAGCGGACGTTCCGCATCTCGATATACGCCGGGGAGTACTCGATGGAGTCCATCGCTTCCGGCATAAACCTGGTGTAGATGCGCGTTCCGTAGTATACGACCCCGTTGGAGAATTCCTCTATCCTAAGCCTCCCGGCAGGAACAGGGCCGATGAATGGATCTCTCCACGGATCGCTGGCGAGAACCGGTATCTTATCCTCCTCGGTTTCTGGCTGGCGCATGAACGAACAACCGGCCGCACAGAGACAAACGGCCGGAACGATCAAGGAAAAACCCGCAGCGGTTCTTTTTGACATGCCGATCCCCTCCATGGATTAGCCGCCGGAATCCATAGCATGGTTCCGACCGCCCTGCCGCCCGCGCTTCACACGCGCGCGACGTACCCGCTTTTGAGCCGCCATGGCCCAGCGGCCGATTGTCCCGACGGCAACTTCATCCTCCCAGTGTCGCGGGACCGATTACGATAACCCTACCTCGTTTCCTCCAGGAGCGCCACGGCATGAGCCTCCACGGCATCCCCTGCGCCCACTGCACCCAACCCCTCGGCCGTCTTGGCCTTTACGTTCACCCGGGAGGCGGATATTCCAAGGGCGCCGGCTATTTGTGCGGCCATCTCGGTCTTCAGCCTTCCCAGTTTCGGCCGTTCGATGATTACAGTGGCGTCAACGTTGGCAACCCTGTAGCCGGCGGCCTTGGTTACCCCGGCTATCTGTCTAAGAAGTTCTATCGAATCCGCATCCTTGTATTTCGGATCGGTGTCGGGGAATCGCATGCCGATATCGCCGAGCCCGGCGGCGCCGAGGATAGCGTCTATCACGGCGTGTACAAGCGTGTCGGCGTCTGAGTGCCCCACGCTGCCCTTTGAGAATTCAACGGTTACGCCGCCAAGGCGCAGCGGCCTGCCCGGCGCCAGCCTGTGGCAATCATATCCCTGCCCTATGCGCATTTCCCTTCCGCCTCCCCACGCCGCGTCCGCCAAGCGTCCGCGGTCCGGCCGATACGCCGCGATCGTTTACGCGCCGCCAGGCGCGGGCTTCAAGCAGCGCCTCTGCGATTCCTATATCTTCCGGCGTGGTGATCTTAAGGTTCTCCGGCCCGCTGTCCACGACAAGCACCGTTTTGCCGCAAGCCTCCAATATCGCGGCATCATCCGTTACATCCAGTCCCTTGCGGCCGATCCTTTCGGCAAGACGGCGGAACATGTCGAGGCGGAAGACCTGTGGCGTCTGCGCGGCGTACAGTCCGTCGCGCGGGATCGTCCTGACGATGCGCCCCTCGGCGTCAACGAGTTTGACCGTATCGCGGATCGGGCATGCGAGTATTGCGCCACCGGAACGCGCGGCGGTCTCGATCGCCCGTTCGATCAGCTCGGGCGATGCGAGGGGCCTGGCCGCATCGTGGACGGCCACGATCCGGACGCCTTCGCCGCACGCCTTGAGACCGTTCAAGACCGAGTCGCGCCGGATCGCGCCGCCGCCGGCGAACCGAACCTCGCGACCGGCTATCGCCGCGGCCGCACGGCGAACTATGCGCATGGCCTCCGCCTTATCCTCCGGCCGCGTGACGATCACGAAGCGCTTCACGTGCCGTACGCGCGCCAGCGCCTCTATCGTCCAAGCCAGCACCTCCCGCCCGGCGACTTTCAAAAACGGTTTGCGCACCCTGCCGCCCATGCGGGACGATTTCCCGGCGGCTACTATCACCGCGGCGGTCTCAAGCCCCGCCGCGCCCGAACCGGCCTCGGGCGGATCCACGGCGGCGGTTGCCTTGCGGAAGGCGGCGGGCTTTCCGCTGGAAGTCCCTCCGCCGGCAGCATCGCATACTATCGCATTTCCTCCGGCCGCCCTGCCTGAGGCCGAATCCATTCCGATCGCCCTTTCCTTCGTCGGACATCGGCCGCAATGTTCCCTCTTCCCCAGTCGGCCCATGCGAATCAACACTCCTCCTGCATTGTAAGGCTCGGATTCCGCCGAGGCCGCCGATGCCCGCCACGCAGGCGAACGGGACGGCCATCAGAACACGGCGCGTTCGCCTATGTTCCGGATCGTCCGCGCCCTCCACCTGAGCGCCTCGTCTCCGCGCAGGAAATCCACGGGATTGTAATCGTCGGTCAACACGAAGGCTCCGCTCCTCGAAGGCTCGATCTTCAGCCGCTCTATCGCCGCGCTCACCGGATCCACCCCGCCCGTCCCGAAAACCTCCAGCCAGCCCTTGTTGAACTCGATCTCCCTGTCCGAAGCGAACACCGTTATGGCCTGAACGTCGCCGCCACGTTCGCCGCCTATCGCCAGAACGTAGCGGAAGACGCTCGAGACGGTCGCATGCACGCATGCGAAGGCCCTGCCGTTCGGAGCGCCTATGTAGTTGACGGCGAGCACGCCGCCGGGGAGAAGCGCTCTCCTGGCCGCGCGGAACGCTTCCACCGTCGCCAGGTGGAAAGGGAACACATCCCCCGAGTAGGTGTCTATTATGCAGAAATCGTAACGTTTGCCGCACGACTCGAGGTACTTGCGGCCGTCCTCCGCCGAGGCGAGGCCATCAAAGCCGAAGTGTTCGCGGGCGGTTTCGATTATGGCCGGATCTATGTCCACGCACTCGACGCGGATGCCGTACAGCGACAGTATCGCCGGCGTCATACCGCCGGCCAGCCCTATGACGAGCGCGCTCCGCCCCTTCGGATCCGACACCGTGTATGGCAGCAGTTCCTGGAAGTAGTTGGCCGAGAGCCCCTGTCCCTTTGCCGGCCCGCCGCGGGATGTCGGGATCCCCGTCTGGACGATCCCGTCCACCACCAGCAACTTATACCCGCCCTTTTCGAGGACGGCGATGCGACCGTATGCCGAGTCGCGCGACGCGAGGATCTCGACCGGTTCGCCGTCAGGCGCAACATAACGGTCGCCCGCTCGGCCTGCCGGCCGCGGCGCCAATACGATTGCCGCCGGCAGAACCGCCGCGGCAAGCCCCCTCGTGCCGAACTCCATGACCAGCCCTGCGGCCGCGACGATTGCCGCGGCCGCTGCCGCGCCCCTAAAGCAATCGGACGTCCCGAACGAAGGTATCAGCCACAGGCCCGTCGCCAGCGTCCCGGCCACGCTGCCCAGCGTCGAAATGGCATAGACCCCCCCGGCCCTGACGCCGACGCCCCGTCCCTCGGCGCACAGGAGCCGGATTATGAATGGGCTGACCGTCCCGAAAAGGACCAGCGGCGCCGAAAAGACCGCCGCGGCCGAAACCAGGGCGCCGCCTCGCAGGCCCAAGGCATCGTAGCTCGCCTTCAGCGCGAACCTCAGATACGGACAGGCAGCCACCATCGCCGCTGCGGCCAGCAATATACCGTAGAGCAGCGACGGCCTGGGGAATCGGTCGGAGAGGTACCCGCCGGCGAAGTAACCCGCGGCGAGCGACAGCAGCGTCACGGATATTATCGCCGCCCAGACGGCCAAGCTGCCGCCGTAAGAGGCGCCTAGGAACCTGGCGCCCAGCAGCTCGACCGCCATTACGACCGCGCCGCACACCGCTGCGGTCACTAGCAGCCACGCGGCCCGGATACGGACCAAGGCGGGATCCTCCATCCCATATCAGCGCGCGCCATCGTTTCGGCCGGCGGCGGAGGCCCGATGCCGGCCGACGCCGCCGGACTCTAGCGCGGGAGGTCGAGCCTGGCCATGCCGGTGAAGGCGGACAGCCACAATCGCCGCCCGCCGTCCCCCTCACACAGAACCAGCGGGAAGAACACTTCCTTGACATAATACCGGGGCTTTATCGCCGGGTCACCGGGAGCGACGCCCCAAAGGAAATTCCCCTGCGATTTGTCTAGGTGGTCCTTCTTCTCGACCTGCCTGAAGGTCCACTTGGAGGGCTGGGAGGCTGGCACCTCTGAGGCGGCCATCGGCGTCCAAGTTTTACCGTCAAACTTGGCGGCGTCGAAATCCAGAACCGGCCGGAGAACGTCTTCAATCTGAACGGGCAGCCTCCCCAAAGGCGCCGGGATGCACGCGGCCAGCAGGTTCCCGCCGCCGTCCTTCGCCAGCCTGGCGACGGTCCTGCCGGCAAAAACGCCGAGGAACTCGAAACGCCCCGTATCGAAATCGAGCCGCGATACCAAGCCGCGGTCGGAACCTATGTACAGCGAGCGGCCGTCATCGAGCGCGGCCGTGGCCCGCCAATACCAGCGGAAGTCGGGCCCGATGAGCACTTTCCAGGTTCCGGCCGCGTCGTCGAACCTCGCCACGCAGCTCTCCGTCACAGCCCAGTGCCGACCGTCGTGCACGAACAGTCCAAGCAGCATGTCGTGGGCTACGGCTTCCCATAGGTGGTGCCTAAGGTTGGAGCCGATGCGGGTAAGTTCTCCGTAGGATATCTTCAGCACCATGGGCTGTTCGCCCTGAAGAAACAACTGTTCCGGGCGGTGTTCGAGCCGCGCGACCCATTCCGCGTTCTCCGAGGATCTCGATGCCATTTGCTCGATGCAAGGCCAGTAGCCGCCGAAGAATCGTTTCGTCCCGAGCCTGGCGGCCGCGAATATCCGCCTGGGCCCCACGCTCAGATCCTCGACATACTGCAGCATGATGGGATCCATGTCGCGCATAGCGTCTTGGCCGCAGATCATGCGCGTTTCGAGTTCTTTCGCCTCGACCGGGAAGGACGCCCATTTTCCGGTCTTCTCGTCAAACCGATGCATCCGGAAACTCGCCGCGACGAACGTAGTCTGGTAGGTAGTGGTCATGCCCGGGTGGGCCGACTTTTTGCCATAGCTCCCGTCCATGGTTACGACCCAAACGTTTCCTTGCTGGAAGCTCAGCGCCGAGACTTGCTCCGCCTTGTTCCCGCCGATTTCCCGCCACGATTGCCACTTCCGCGACGCGAGATCGAAACGCGCTAGGCCGCCGCCGGTCGGGACGGCGTCCTCCGGCGCCGGCTCCGGTTCGACCGCCACCCACGCCGCGGTCGGCGTCAGGACCAAACGCGCGCATCTGCCGCGCAATCCTTCCGGCAGGCCGTGTTTTTCCAGTTTTCCCGATGCCGTCTCGTATTCGATAAGCCCTTGGGCGTCAACCGCCCACAGGCGGCCTGCTCCGGCCTGGGGCTCGGCCCCACCGGGAACGGCCTTCTTCCAAGTCGCGCCGTCATATTCGTAGATATCGCCCCACGAGCACACATAGAGCCGCTCTCCGACGAAAACAGGATGAGCTAGAAGGTGCCCGGTGCGGCGTTCCCAATGCGGTATCCATATGCCCTTTTCGACGGCCGAAGCTATCCTGTCGGCGGTCGGTATCGCCGGGCCGGCCGCCGGTTCCTCGCTCGGCGACCTCGCCATGAACGTGCCCCTGTCCGTAACGATCCAAACGTTCCCGGAAGCAGGATCGGCATGTATGGCAGCGTACGCGGCGTTCATGCGCGGCAGGTCCGTTATCCGCTCGCAGCCGACTTCAAGCGCCGACACACCGCCGCGGTGCGCGATCCATAGCGTCTTCCCGTCGCTTACAAGGCGGTAGACCAGACCGTCGGGCATGCCATCCTTCCGCCCGTAGCTGCGCACCGTTTTCTCTTCCGCAAGGTCCACCTGGATTATCTCGGCGTCGGATGCGATCCACAGGTTCTTCGAGTCGTGCGCCCACGCCAGAAACTTGCGTTTGTACGGCCAGTACCTCGCCGGGGCAACCGGTACGGCGCCCCTCAGGTCGTCCGGGACGGCTGCGTTGCGCGTGGCGGGCAGGACGACGCACGCCCCGCACCGCATCCGGCGCCAAAGCTCGTGCCCGGCCGTAACTTTCGGATCCACATGGTCAAGCACCCTGGCCCACTTCGCGCCGCCCTTTTCCTCCGCGACCGCGAATATGTCCACCGACTCGCCTACCATTACCCTGGCCAGGCTTCGGCCCTTTTCGTCCAGGACGATGTTGTATTCCCCGCCGTGCTCCCCAATGATCTTCGCCGCAGGCGGCCCGCCGTCGGTGCGCACCAACCTGACCTTGCCCGATATCCTAACCGCTCCGGCCGGGAGCTCCCCGCAGACCGCACCCGCACCGGAGACGAATGCGGCGCCGAGGATCGCCGCGGCGGCGATCAAGGCTGAGACGGCGCGAAGGGCAGCTGCACGGGCGGTCGCACGAAGGGCGAATACCAAGCTTAAAAGGGGCCTTGGGGCTCCGGCGGCTCCCATGCCGCCGGCCGCACCAAGAACATTATGGTTAGCAGACATATGTGCGCCTCCCAGTTTATATAAAGAGCGCGCCTTCCCGCCGCCGTCGCTGCCGGTTATATGTCCAAGGCCTTCGGATCCATCGCTCGGTATTCGCCGCACACGGCAATCCTTGAGGTTCCGAATGCGCGCCCGCCCCTTACTTCTCCAGGTCCTTATCGAAATATGCCCGAATATCTGCCGGCACCGGCGGGATATCGAATGGCGCATTGCCCGAACGTATGGATTCGGTCGCCAAGCACCCCGTAGCCACAGCGTTGCGCGCGGCTATGGGCGATGTCTTTATCTTGCCGCCCTCGCGCACGTAGCGTACGAACTCCGCCACGATGCTAGGATCCGAGCCCCCATGGCCGCCGACGCCCTCGGGCACGTAGTACTGCTCGTCGCCGAAGGGGTTGTACCCGCAGCGCCTGGTCCATATCCGGATGCAGCTCTCCCCTATGTTTTCGATCCGCCCCTGTGTGCCTATTATGGTGTAATTGCGCCAGGCGTCCGGAGTGTAATGGCATTGCTGGTACGAGCAGTAGACACCGCTGTCCAATTCCATCAGCACCATGCTGAGGTCCTCGACATCTATGATGGGATTCAGTCCCTTCTGCGAAAGCGGCGGCCAGTTCTCTATACGGAAGCTCGCGTCTCCGCGTTCCTGCGGGCTGTGCCTGTCCTTTATCATATGGTACAGCGTCAGCCCGCCCATGCCCACCACGCGCTTGGTATAGCCGCCGCACAGCCAGTGCAGCACGTCTATGTCGTGCGCCCCCTTCTGCAGCAACAGCCCGGTGGATTTGCTTCGCTCCGCGTGCCAGTCTTTGAAGTATGCGTCCCCGCCGTAGGAGACGAAGTGCCTGCACCAGCCGGCCTTCGGCTCGCCTATCTTGCCGCTCCTGATTATCTCCCGCATCCGCTGCACGAAAGCGAAGTGGCGCATGTTGTGCCCTATGTAAAGCTTCGAACCGGTTTCCTTCGCCGTGCGGAGCATTCTATCGCAGCCGGCTATGGTTATGGCCATCGGCTTTTCGCAATAGACCGCCTTGCCGGCCTGAAGCGCCGCCACCGACTGCTCCTCGTGCAGGAAATCGGGCGACGTTACGAATACGGCGTCCACGTCGTCCCGTTCGAGCAGGCGCCTGTAATCGTTGGCAATGAACGCATCCGGGTATCGCTCTTTGAATTTTTTAAGCGCCGCTTCGCTCACATCCGCCCCGGCCACTATGCGTACGCCGTCCTGCGGCTTGTGGGCGTGGTTTGCCAACGCCCCGCGGCCGCCGACGCCGATCACCCCTATTCTCAGTTCCGTTTTCCTCGATTTGCATTTTGTCTTCTTCATCTGTTGCTCCTCCTGAAGAAAACTCGTCGCCAAAAGGTTCCTTCGCGACCGGCCCTATCGGCTGCAATTCACCGGCCATTCTCTTCATTCAGGCATCCGCTCGCGCCGCTGCGAACCGGTGTCCGGTAACCATTGCGGCGGACGCCTCCCATGAACCATTACGGAGTGGACGCCTCCTCCAAGTCCCCGCTTCTCATCAACCATTGCGCGCCGCATCCTCCCGCGGCACGCCGCAGCAGCAGGACTCTTTTCCCCTTATCCCAGCTTCGTCGTTCGGCCCTCGGGCCGATACAGTTTGAAGATCAGCCCCCCCAACGGCGGAAGCGTCAGGTTAAGCGAGTAGGGACGATTGTGCTTGGGCACCGGCTCGGCCTTAGCCCATCCGCCGTTGCCCATGTTGCTTCCCCCGTAACAAGTCGCATCGCTGTTCAGTATTTCCCGATACGCGCCCTCGAAAGGTACGCCGATCCTGTACCCTTTCCGCGGAACCGGCGTGCAGTTGCAAATGAAGAGCAGCATATCCTGGCGGTCCCGACTCCACCTTAGAAATGAAACGACAGTAGAATCGGCGTCAGAAAAATCTATCCACTCGAATCCGGCCGGGTCGTAATCCATTTCGTACATAGCCGGATCGGAGAAGTATATCCTGTTCAAATCCTTCACTAAGAGCTGCAATCCCTTATGGGGAGCGTACTGGAGCAGATGCCAATCGAGGCTCTCCATGCAATTCCACTCGCGCCACTGTCCAAACTCCCCACCCATGAACAGGTGCTTCTTGCCGGGGAAACCGTACATATATGTGTACAGTAGGCGCAGGTTCGCGAACTTCTGCCAGGTATCGCCGGGCATCTTACTCAGCATCGCTCCCTTGCCGTGCACAACTTCATCGTGTGAAAAGGGCAGGATGAAATTCTCCGAGTAGGCGTAGAGCATGCCGAAGGTAAGCAGATTCATGTGATAACGCCGGTAGATGCATTCTTTGCTGAAAAACGAAAGCACATCGTGCATCCATCCCATGTTCCACTTGAATCCGAAACCCAGTCCCCCCAAATAAGTGGGACGCGATACTCCTGACCAGCTCGTGGACTCCTCCGCTATTGTAATGGCTCCCGGAAATTTCGCATAAATCTGTTCGTTCAAGCGTTTGAGGAAGGATATGGCTTCAAGATTCTCTTTGCCGCCGTACTTGTTCGGGATCCATTCCCCATCGCGGCGGGAGTAATCAAGGTATAGCATCGAGGCGACAGCGTCGGCGCGAATTCCGTCCACATGGTACTTGTCGAACCAAAACAGGGCGTTGGCAAGCAGGAAATTCGAGACCTCTGGGCGGCCGTAATTGAATACCTTGGTACCCCAGTCGCGATGTTCGCCCAGCCTCGGATCGGCATGCTCGTACAGCCCGGTCCCGTCGAACCATGAAAGCCCGTGCGCATCCTTGGGGAAATGGGCGGGCACCCAGTCAATTATTACGGCGATCCCTTCCCGGTGGCACATGTCCACGAAGTACATGAAATCCTCTGGGCGGCCGTACCGACTGGTCGGACAATAGTAGCCGGTAACCTGGTATCCCCAGGACCAGTCGAGAGGATGCTCGGCCACAGGCAACAGCTCAATCGTGTTGTAACCCATTTCCTTGACATATTGAACCAGTTGGCGGGCCGATTCGCGGTATGTGAGCCAACGGTTTTTCTCTTCGGGCACTCTCCTCCATGAACCTAGATGCACCTCGTAGACAGCCAGCGGTTCGACGTGCCATTTCCTCTCTCGCCGTCTCTCCATCCAGTCAGTATCGCCCCAAGAGTACTTGTTCAGCGACCAGACCTCCGAGGCCGAGGCCGGCCTCAATTCGCTTCGGAAGGCGAACGGATCGCTCTTCAGCATCGGGATGTTGTTTCTCGCCTTGACCTCGAACTTATACTTTATCCCCTCGCCAAGGCCGGGGATGAATATCTCCCATATCCCAGAGGAGCCCAGCACTCGCATCTGATGGATGCGGCCATCCCACGAGTTGAAGTCGCCGACCACGCTGACGCGCTTGGCGTTCGGCGCCCAAACCGCGAAATGGACGCCGGGTATGCCGTCCACCGTCATTAGGTGGGCGCCGAGCTTCTCGTAGATCAGCAGATGAGTTCCCTCGGCATAGAGGTGGCGGTCAAGTTCGCCGAGGATTGGGAGGAAGGAATACGGGTCCCTGATCAACCGCTTGTCCCCATTCCCCCCCTCGATAAGCAGCAGGTACCGGAAAAATTCGCTCCTTCCCGGCAGGACGACTTCCCAGAAACCATCCCCGTGCACCTTGCGCATCCGGTGCCTTTCGGCCGGTCGCGCCTCTTCTACCACCCACACGGCCGAAGCGTTGGGCAGAAACGCGCGCACCGCCAAGCATTGTTCCTTCACGCGATGAACAAGGTGCATGCCAAGGACGGCGAAAGGGTCGTGGTGATCGCTGCCAAGTATCGCGTTGAGATCCGCGTCCGTTACTGTCCTGTCGAATTCAGACACGATTCTTTTTTCCTCCTAGCTTCCGAGTTCCGTACACACCCTAAACCTACAGTACAGAGACCGCCAGGCGACCAGCCTGCGCATTCAAGAGGTCTACCGAGCGGCTATCGTCTTTATGGCGTATAACGCCTGTAATAAGCCTTGTTGCCGGACGCGTTCAAGTGCGGCGAATGACCTGTCCCGCGCCTTGATCCGGCCGCAAGATTTGCTCTCTGCCGCAACCTATTCCGCCATATGTTACTGTATGGCGGCAACCGCCCTCCGGGGAATCATCCATCGGAGTCTACTGGCCGCAACGGAAAATCCGACGAAAATGCCAGTCGGGACATCGCGGCGCGGTCTTTGTCGCCGTCGTATATTATTTAATTCCGGCCAAGCCATTGAATTGCCGCGCTTTACGCGTGCCGTTTGAGACGCCGTTATCCGCGCGGAACGCGCGGCTGGGTCGGCGCGCGGTGGGAGATCTCGAACCCGCCGCGCTCTACCGCAACTCCTACGGGGCCTTCCTCCATAAACTTGGCCGTCAGAATCGGTCGCTTGCCTCGTTCCTGCGACAATATCAGAAGCTCGAAAAAACCGCCTAGGCTCCGGACATCAAATCTGAAGGCTTCCCAGGGTTGCTCCGCAGACGAGTTGCCGATGCCGCCGATATGCATGGACACCAGGAAATAATCCCTTGCCGATCGGCGAGCCGGCGATAACTCCAGCCTCCATTTGCCGGCTTCTCCATGGGCGCCGGAAGGCGGGTAGTTCATTCCTGACTGGCCGCCTCCTGTGCCGTCAACCCAGAACTCGTACCCGTCGCCTCCAACAGCCCTGACGCGCCGTTCCGCAGGCAGGAGAGGCCATATCGTGAGCCTCCCCCCGCCATGTTCGACGACGAACGGCCCGTCAGGCGGGAGAAAGGATATCCCTGCATCTGGCCTCGATAGTTCTCCTCCGGTCTCGACTACAGCAGGCGCTTCGATCGAATGAAGAAGCCATTTTTTCTCCATCGAGGCCCTTGTCGCCTCCACCCTGTCGAACACCACAAGCCAGTCCGGCGGCGCGAACACGATTTGCCTTACTGCCTCCTCCACCCGCCTTGACGGATTCGTGCCCTTGCCGGACCACCTGTAGGTGTAGGCGCGCGTGGCATCGCCGGCGGCGTAGACAAGCTCCGGGCGCATGCGGTCGGGACGCGCCTCGAATGCCAGCAGCCGGCTCATCTCGAATTCGTCCGCCAAACGCGCAGCCCTTTCCTCGGTGAGGGGCGCGTGCGGTCCTCCGGTGGAATCGTTTGGGGGCTGATGGCTCAGCGCAACCAGCCGCTGCCCGCCGTCGTTGGAGACCGGCAATCCGTATCTGCCCGGCCACGAACGTTCCGAAGGATCGAGGACCAGTATGCCGTTATGGGCTATCGTGCGAGCTGCGTAGCACGGGCGGTGGGATGTATGGTAGTGCCCGCCGCCCGAATCCACGGCCAGCGCTCCGCGGCAGAATACCGTGAAGCAATTGTGATCCAAGTGGTTGTGCCATCCGAAATGCCTGCCGCAGCGGAACGTAACCATGGAGGCGGCATCGCCCCAGTCGGATCGCAGCAGCAGCAGCGGGCCGGCGCGCGCAGCCAGAGGCAGGGAGCGGCAGACCGGAACCTCGCCGAGTCCCTCTTCGCTGCAGGAGCCGTTGCCGCCGCGCGCCGGCAGGGCGTCCGGCAAAGCGCAGAGGAGATGGTGGACGGGCAACGAATTATCCTCGAAAGTTCCGCATCTCCGCAGGAAAGCGGCGAAATCGGGGCGCGGCGTCCTGGCGTGCAGGATCGTAAGGATAGTGTTTATATATGATCGCCCGACGCGATAGGGCGCGGCATCTCCCCATACGGCGATGCGGCCGTCGGGGCGTATCGTAAGCAGCATGGCTTCGCCGGCCGCCGCAAGTTCCGGCCAGACGGGGCCGCAATCGCCCAAGTCTGTCGCGTGGGTCCAGAGTTCGGCCATCTTGACGCATTCCCACACGTCTATGTGGTGGTAGGCTCCGGTGGACTCCCACAGGCAAGAGAACCCCGCTCCGCCATCCGCGCGGAGCGCGCTGTCCAGACAATGCACGGCCGCGCCGGGCCTGTGGAAATCCTGCATCTTCACCGGATCGGTCCGAAAGCCTGTGAAATGGTAGCGCCACATGGTCCGCAACATCGTTCCGTCTTCCACCGACGGGTAGTCGCGGCCTACAGCCAGCGCGGCCGCTAGGATGCCGGATTGCAACCCCAAGGAGTAGTTGTGCCAGTCGTCGAGGATGTAGCGGTCCAGCAGTTCTCCCATCGCGCGCCGCCCGAACATCGCCACGAACTGCGCCGCATCGCGGGCGATGCCGGCCTGTTCCCAGCGATCATGGAACCAGTCGTACAGGTATGCCGCCGCTTCGGCAGCTTCGCCCCATGCATCGTATGAGCCCCATATCCGCTCGACGTACTCCTCCAGCGCCTCCAACATCCGCCTGGCCGCAGCCGCGTACCTTTCGTCGCCGGTCAGCCGCCATGCCACACCAAGGGCGAGCGCTTTGCGCTCCAGCGAATAATCCTTCGGCATCTCTCGGAAAGCCCACTGCATGCTCGGCCCTTGCAAGTACTTCTCCAGCGTCCGGAGCAATATGACGCGCCACGGCCTTCTGAATCCGCGGCTAGCCCGCTTCAAAGCCCGCAAACCTCCCGGCGCCAGCCACAACCTCGGGTGCTCCTCCCTTAACTTGGGCAGCCGTCTGCTTCCAATGCGTCCCATGCGATAGCCTCCTTATGCTGCCGTCGCTGTGCGCCCGCTGCTGGTATTGTCGAACGCGGTCGCGATCCTTCCCGCTTGCCGTGTCAAGGCTCGCCTCAGCCGATGCGGTTCCGCGGGGTCCCCCGCGCGCACGATGGGATATTTCCCTCCATGCGAACGGTCGGCGCACCGTATGTTCGCCCGCGCCGAATATGCTTCCACCGCATCGGATTGTCTGCAAGCTCAGACAGATCCGCCGTCTCTCCGTCCTCCGCCCCTTTCGCTTGTGCGCCGCCCGTCCGGAATGTATGTTGCCTCAGCGCGGCGCAAGTTGCCGCATCGTCAGGCAGAGAGGACAGCGGATGGCGAACTTTTCCAAGGTAATGGAGACGGCGGAGGTTATCGGGATTGTGCCGGCGCGCGAGGGAAACATGGAACTATACGGTGGCGCGGCTGCGGCGCCGGGAAAATATTCGATCGGACCGTCTCGGTCCCTGAAGCGCACGACCGCGGTGCCGCTTCAAGCCGCGATCGCGGCGGCCTTCGCAGCAGCGATATCCCTAGCGTACGGATGGACCGCGCCCGCCGGCGAATCCGGCCTGCCGGTCATCCCTGCAGTGCCGACCGCCGCTTCTGGCGCGCCTTCGCCGGCGACCGAAAAGGCCTTCGCCAAGCTGATAATCGCAGGCGACGCTTCGGAAGCGGACAGGGCTTTCGCGGCGGCTATCCGCGGGAACCCAAACGACGCATTCGCATACCTGGGCGCGAGTTGGTGCGCCAGGCTTTTCGGCCGCCATTCCGAGGCGGCGGAATACGCGGCGGCATCGCTCCGGACCGGCGCCTCGACGCCTTGGGCGGAGGTTTTCCTGCGGACGGCCGTCGAGACGCTGCCGACGGCTAAAAGCCGCGGAACATTCCTGGCGGCATGCGAGGCGGTCGAGAAGGCCCAGGATGCGAAGCCCGCGTTCAAGGCGCTGGTCCGGCGCGAACGTGCGACGGCGCTGCTGGCCGAGGGGCGTTCTGCGGAGGCTGCCAAGCTTCTTGATACGCTGAACATCGCAAGGGATTGGGCTATGATCGGTCCGTTCGACAACCGCGACAAGAGCGGTTTCGACGCCGAATACCCGCCCGAAAAAACCGCCGCCCTAGACTTGGAAGCGCCTCTCGACGGTCGGCTCGGAAAAGTCCGCTGGTTCCGGCCGGTAATACCCGATTCATCCGTCTGGGACGGCTGGGTGGACCTTGGGGAACTGATCGAGCCCAATCTGCATTCGGCCGCCTATGCCGTGACCTTCATCAAGGCCAGCGACGACAGGACCTGCGCCGTCAGGGTAGGCTGCGCCGGCGCGGTCAAGGTCTGGATAAACGACCGCCTCGCCATAACGCTCAACGAATACAACGACGCCTACTTCGAGAAAACGGTCTGCCCGGCTTTCCTGCATAAGGGGTGGAACAAGATACTGGTCAAATCGGCGACCGTCGAAGGACCGTGGGGATTCGTATTGAGGGTCACTGAACCGGACGGGCGGCCGACGGAAGGGATCGAGTTCGATTCATCGGCGCGGGCCGCGGCCGAATACGCCGCCGAACGGACCGGGCGTCTGCCGCCGCTGGCCAGAGAGACCGTCGACGAAGGCGCGCCGGCATTCCTGCGGGCGATGGCCGAGGCTCAGCCGGAAAACGCTTTCGTTCGCGCGTGTTTGGGCACGGTTCTGCGCGGGAGACGGCTCGGCGACAGGGAGGAGCGGCAGGCCGAGGGCGCTTTCAGGCGCGCCGCCTCGCTGGCTCCCGAATGCCCGGTCTTCCCCCTACTGTACGCCCTGAGCGCATCCGACCGCAACATGGCGAGGCAGCATGTCGAGACCGTTGCAAACAAGAACCGGGAGCTGGCATGGCCGGCGGAAATCCTGGCGCGCTTCGCGCTCGATGCCGGGTTTCTCCACGATTGTGAAGATTATTGCCGGCGCTTGATAGACGACCGCCGGAACGCCGGAGGAATGGCGAAATACCTATTGGGTTGCGCTCTGCTGCGCCGCGGTTATCGCCCAGAGGCCAGGGCCATGCTGAGGGACGCGTACGCCGAGTACCCGCTTGTACCGGAAATCGCGTTGAAGCTGGCCGAGGCCGTGGATGCGCCGCCGGAGCGCCGCGCCGTCCTCAACCGAGCGCTGCGCCGGAACGCGGACTGCGCCGCGCTATCCAACGCGCTAGCCGATTCCCTCCTCCGTGCGGGCATGGCGCCGGAGGCCGCCGGCGCGCTCGAGGGATCGGCGAGGATCCGCCCCTTCGACGTCTCGACGAGATTGCGCTGCGCCGAAATGAGACTCCGCTCCGGCGATACCCGAAAGGCCGCTGAAATGTATATCGCATGCTCCCGCCTGGCGCCGGGACGCTCGGATGTATACGAAAAGTGGGGAATGGAGCGGCTGCGCGCGGGGGACGTTCCGGAGGCGGCCAGGCTCTGGGAGAAGGCCTTGGCGATCAAGCCCAACAACCCGATCCTGCAGGATCTGATGCGCGAGACTGGAGACGGGCGGGCGCGCGAGTTCTACGCGGATTTCCAGGTTTCGCTCAAGGATTTCGAGGGAAGGATCCCGACTCCGGAGGATTTTCCGGCAGAGAACGTAGTCTTCCTGCTGAACCAGGAGTACGTTCGCGTCAACGATAACGGCACGCACAGCCGAATGAGACGCGCGATCGCCAAGGTGCTGCGCGAGGGAGGCAAGGAGATCGTACGCACGCACAGGATCCCATACGACCAATCGCGGCAGACGGTGGAGGTGAAAAGGGCGGCGGTGATCGCCCCGGACGGCCGCGAAACCGCCTCAGCGCGGATCAGCGACACTGCGATCCCGGCCACATACGGAGTGGAGACGAGGATATACGACGAGTACCACGACAAGGTCATCGTCTTCCCGGACGTCGAGGTGGGATCCATCGTGGATTTGCAATACACCGTACGGGATGCCGGAGAAAACCCATATGGGGATTACTTCGCCGATTCCTTCCTGCTTGGCGGCGAGTATCCCGTCCTAAGGAACCAGTACATCCTCGATATCCCGGCCGACGCCCCGCGTCCTTTCAGGTTCAAGGTCGTCGGATCCGACCTGCGCCCGCGAGAGGTGCCGTCCGGCGAGCGCGGCAGGAAGACGATCATATGGGAGCGGTTCGATTCGCCGGGCATCCCCCACGAACACCTTATGCCGCCGTGGCCGGACATGGTGCCCTCGGTCCAAGTCTCGACGTTTTCTGACTGGAACGAAGTGGGCGCATGGTATTGGAACCTTGCCAAGGAGCAGCTCGCGGCCGGCGAAGGCATCGCTGCGAAGGCGGCCGAACTCGCCCGCGGCGCCGCCTCCACGGCCGAAAAGCTCAAGGCCGCGCACGATTTCGTGATAAAGGAGGTCAGGTACCTGGGCATAGAGTTCGGGCGCTACGGTTACAAGCCGCACCGCGCTGAAGACACGTTGCGCTCGCTTTACGGCGACTGCAAGGACAGCGCTGCGCTGCTGTGCGCGATCCTCAAGGAGCTAGGGATAGAATCCAGGCTGGTCCTGGTGCGCGCCGTGGACGACGGGGCGATACATCCGGATTCGCTGCCCTCTCCTCACTTGTTCAACCACGCCATAGCCTATGTGCCGACGCCGGACGGCAAGGAGTATTGGATAGACTGCACCACGGACACCTTCGCGATGGGGGAGGTCCCGTTTGGAGACCAAGGGGCGAACGCGCTGATAGTCGAGCCGGGCGGCGGGCGGTTCGCTAAGATACCCAGGAGCTCCGCCCATGAGAATGGCATCAGGATATCGGCTGATTTCGACGTGCGTCCGACGGGCGCAGCCGCGCTGACGGTGCGGGACAGGTGCCATGGCCAGTTCGCGCCCCAGTACAGGGCTATGGTCCAAACTCCAGGCAGGTTTAGACAGGAAATAGAGACCAGGATCGCCAGGCGATTCGCCGGGGCGTCGGTCAAGAACCTGCGCTTCGAGGACTGGTCGAAGCTTTCCTCGCCCATGTGGGTCGAGTACGAGGCGGAAATACCCTCGCTGGCCACGCCCAGCGGGGACAGGAAGGCCATCCCGTGCTCGTACTACAACTTGCGGCTGACAGAACGTTACGCACCCCAGACGGATAGAAAACACGATCTGGAGATGTGGTACCCTTGGAGCCAAAGGGTGGAAATATCGTACCGTCTTCCTAAAGAGATGAGACTGGCTTCGCTGCCCGACCCTGTGGACGTCGCCGAGCCTTTCGGGTACTATAAACGCACGGCAGGTCGCGAAGGGGAGACCGTAAGGATCGTGGAGGAATTCGTCCTGTCCAGCTCCCGGATACGCGCGGCAGACTATCAGGCCTTCAGGGCCTTCTGCGTCAAGGTGGACTCGCTCCAGGAAGCCAAGATTCTCCTGGAATGAAATCGAGACCGCCGGCGAAATTCAGCCGAGGCGGAGCGATTCGCGCGGCGAGGCTCTGCCGCCGAGGTCGCCTTATTCCTTAGATCCGCTCCCGAACTCGAAGGCGCTCGTGGGATCTCCGCAGTAATCGTGCGTATCGCGGAGTTCCCTCTCTCCCAGGCAGCGGCTGCCGGATCCGGGCCGGAGGATGACGACGGCGGCCGTCCGGAAATCGGGCATGTCCACTACGAGCAGCCCGTTCTTCGTCCTGTAGAAATCGCTCCGCCGCGGTGACGGTTCTCCGGCGTAGTGAATCCTGACGTCGCCCAGACGTTCGTCGCGCTCCAACCGGAAGGCGACATATGGGGCAACCACTCGCCTCCCGCCCTGATCGAATATGCTGGTCCAGTCGGTCGCCACCCCGGCTACGTAATCGCCGTCCGGGCGGACGTATATCTGCCCATGCAACCCGCAGCTGAATTTCACCGGGTCTTTCTCGAAACACACTACTCGCCGGCGGAAATGCTCGTACAGCGGCAGATAGGCGCCGTACAACTTCTTCCAGAATTCGAATTCCCTGTCGTCGGTCCGCCACTTCCCGTTCGGCAGCTTCGGCCATCCGCCGAGGACCACGCAACGCTTCAGGTATTCCTCCTCGGGCTTGTCCTTGGTCGTCCACATGTAGTAGAACGGTTTGGCGACGCAACACCAGAAATATTTGGCTTCCGATTCCTCGCCGCTGCCCTCCAAGAGCATCCCGTCCACGAACCGCATCGTCTGGATCGTTCTCGGTTTGTTGGCGAAACAATCGAGGCCGCGCTTGACGAGCAATCGCGACAGCTTTTCCTGAAGGCGGGCTAGGCCGAAAGAAATGTTGTAGGCGGGCTTGCCGTTGACCGCGGTCACGCCGTCGTCGGCGCCGGTATCAAGTTCGAAATGGCGGAAGCAGTCCAGAAAAAACCCGTCCAAGCCCGGATAAGCGGCAATGGCGTCGGCGGCGTTTCGCAATATATGCCTGCCGAACGGCTTCGAGGGATCCGGATTCATAAGGTGACAGAAATGCCATCCCGAAGGCGCCGGTTCCCCCGCCTCCGTCATCGCCATGCACTCCGGCCACCGCTTCTCGACCTCGGGCCTGTACCCGTCCGAGAAATTTATGTAGTAGTGCGTCGAGACCCCGCGTTCCTTGAACGTTCTGACCGCTTCGGCTATCCGCTCCCTGTTAAGCCTGGCCTCCCCTCCCCGCAGGTTGGCATCCCCGCTGCGGCCCAGCAACCTGTCCTCCAAAGACCTGACTGTTTCCCACTCCTCCTCTTCTGGAAAGTACTCTCCGTACCAAGGGAAGTGGCCGTGAAGCTCAAGGTACTTCAGTCCGAGCGGGATCGCCCTATCGAGTTCCTTTACGGTATGGACGCCCCCGCAGTGGAACACGCCCGCTCGGTCCCACGCGGCGTCCGTCGGAGGGAAGAAATACCTTTTGTAGAGTCTGACGACCTTCCCCATCCCGAGCCGCCAGTCGCCGCCGTGGAACAGCAGCCGGATCCCTGTCCGGCACGGCGCGCTTCCGCGCATGCCTATGTAAGAGTGCACCGTCTCGAGATATGGATAATCTTCCCAGTGCGGAACTGAAAAATATTGCGACCAGTTGAAGTGCCGCTCTCCGTTTGAGAACTGAAACTTGGCCGATGGTATGTTGCGGTCGAAATGCTCGCATACGGTGAACCCGACGTCCAGCTTCCCGCTGTAATGGCAGAACACCGGAACGGCTACCTCCCTGTTCCCGAAGTACGGTCCCTGGTTGTACATGAATTCGAAGCTGGTCATCCCGTCGAACGTAAACGGTACGCCGGCGGCCGGGGCCCAGACATCCCAGCCAGCTATCAGCGGCAGGAAGAATACGACCTTGACTTGGCGTATGGATGCGCGTCCGCCGTCTTGGCGCAGCTCAACCTCCCAATCCAAGCAGCTTCCCTTCGCTGCAAACTCGACCCTGACGGAGAACGGCGCGCCCCGGAATCGCTTCTCGAAGACGGCAGATCGAGCAGTCCGGCGCAACCATTTTACATGCGCGCCGGTTTCGAAATCGCTATACCATCGCCGCGAAGACTCGTCGAACACACATATCCCGCCGATGTATCCTTCTATCGGCCGTCTCAGCTGCGCGAAGAGATCGGCGCCCGAAGCTCCCCACCTAAGAGATCGCATCCATCCCGTCGCCCCATCAAGCAGGACGCGGAACCCGTTCCCCGCAACGCGCACTGGTTCGCGAATCTTCCTGAATTTCTCGCCCTTCATGCCGTTCTTCCCCCATCGGTCGCTCCGCGCCACGTTGCGGTTCGACCCGTTTTTGCCCTCCCGAGCCGTCCGCGCTCTGGGCCCGAGTCTCCCGATATTGATTCAGCCCCCCCCTCTTGCCTTATTGCTGCGCCATTTTCTATGTCGGGCACAGCCGTCTCGGATAAGGAAGCGAGAAAGCCGGCGAGCGCATGCTGCGTTCGGCGGATCGCGCTCCCGGCGCCACATATTTCCGAACGGCTTCCCAGGGCATGGTCCGACCGTTGCGCCAGTCATCCTCCCGAAGAATCTTTATCGCCCAAGCATCTCCGTTCGATCTTCGCCGCATCACGGTTCCGACTTGCGCGCAGGGATTTTGAATCGGACCTTGGCGGCCCTCGCAAAGCCGCGTTCGACTCCCAGTTTTTTAAGGTCGGCGCCGCCGGAGTCTTCCAGCGGTCTCGGGTCGTAAGCTATAGCCGCCTCGTATATTCCCGGCCGCCCAAGGTCGAAAACTCGCGAAAGATCCAGACGCTTGCGCCAGCAAGATCCGGGCAGAAGCTCCACGACGGCGTCCTCCTCTTCCGAAAAACCGCCGCGCCCGCGCCACGCGTCGGACATTCCGGGGCGGATAGATACCGGCCTGACGCCCGGACCTGGAACGCCGCTGCCGGTGCCGGCATCCGGATGGGCTGAAGTCTGAAATATCTCCACCGTCAAGACCTTGCCGGGGTTCGCGCAATCGAGGATTCGTACCTTCCTCGGCCCCTCGTTTCGTATCTCGAACCAGCACGTCCCGTCGGGCGAGAGGTCCTCGGCGGAAAAAAGCATCTCGGCCTTCAGTCCAGCGAGTTCCCCGCCGGGCCGCCGTCCGGCGTCGGTAATACCGCCAGCGGGACTTTCGGTCTTCCTTTCGGCTCCTGCCGTTCGCCCTGGGACATCCACCTTGTAATCGTAGGAAAGCAGATATGCCGCCAGCAAGCCCAGCGGCACGACAGCGACCAGTAAGATTACGAGGCCGCCAATGTGCGGCCCCGCCTTCTTCCTGTCTATAGGCGGCAGATCAAGGCTCATTTGACCAGTCGCTTGCAACAGCGGAAGCCGACCTCGGGATACCTTCCGTCGCGCTTCGCGCGGCGGAAGCTTTCGCAGCGCGAATCGTTCGGACCGGACGCGTAATGGCCGCCGGCGACCTCGACCTCCCCCTCGAAAGCCTCGTCAACCCATTCCGCGACGTTGCCGCTCATATCGTACAGGCTGAACGAGTTTACGCACCTTTTGCGGCCGCCGCTCTCCTCAACCTTCCCGCTGCTCACGTTGCAAGCCTCCGGATCGAAGGTCAGTCCGTAGGGGTATGGCATGTTGAACCCTTCGCCCTTGCACGCATCGGCCCAGTCGCGCTTGGCGCATAGGACCTTGTCCTGGATGGCGCACAAGTTCTTGGCCTCAAGCCAGCTTATGTTAGTCATCGGCAGCTCTCCGGCCCTGTTCGGATACTCGTATTTATCCACGCAAAATGCGCGCTTGCGATGCTCCGCGCCCCAAAGCTTCGATTTCAGCGGGTTGGTTTCGGCCACGAGGGCCATGCCGGCATCGAGGCACGCCTTCAGATCCAGAGCGTATTGTTTCGTGAGCGTAGCCGCAGGGTCGTCCGGATTGCGATGGAGTGCGTCCTCGATCCGCGCTATGGCGGCGCTAACCGCAGCGGGATCGTCGCCCTTGGACGCTAGGAGCCTGTCGGCTTCCGCCAGCGATTCCTTGAAGGCGGTCGCCTCCGCCTCAAGGGCCTTGATGCGCCCGGCCACCAGAGGATGCCCCGACCTTATGCTCTCGGCTTCAGCGAAGCGCTCGGCCGCCTGAACCTTTTTTCCCTGCCGGAGTAACTCCTCGCCCTGCTCCACCAGGGAAACGAACCTGACGGCCGTTCTAATCTCATCAGCCAGATCCTTCAGGGCCTCGCGTGCCTCCGGGACCGACAAAAGCTGAAGGGCCGCTTCATACTCGCCGCCGGCCTTCTGCCATTGCCCCTTCTCCTCGAGCTCCCCGGCGACCTTCTTCCTCAGCAGGACCCTGGCGTTTATCGCGCCCAGGGCGAACCCGCTTTTCTGCCCGCGCTCCACGGCCATCGCCTCGCCATTCTCGAATGCCGCAGCCGCCTCCTCGAGTTTGCCCTCTTTAAGAAGACGCTCCCCAGCGTTCTTAAGGCACATCAAGCTGGCCGAGAGGCGCAGTTTTGCGGCCTTCTCTCTGAAGAGAAATATCGGGCGGTTGTCGAGTATCTCGATGGCCGCCATCGGCGTCCCCCCGCCAAAGGCCGCTTCGGCCCTTTCCAAGCGGTCCTTCTCGTCGAAGAACAGATAGGTAAGGCCGCCGCAGACGCCGATCAGCACCAGGGAGCTAATCGCTTTGATCCAATATAGTAGGCGCGCACGATTCAGCGCGGCCAGATTGGCGGACGCTTTCTTATTGGCCGGATTTATGGCTAGCACGCGTTTCCAGAAACCGACGGCCTTCCCCAGACGTCTCTTGCGCGCCGCCTCGTTCGCTTTCTCCGCCAGCGCCGCTTCCGTGTCTGCCAGGTTGCGCGCCTCTTCCAGCATCCCCGCCAGGGACCTGTTGCCCGGCTCCAATGCCGCGGCGGCCTGGAGCTGAGCGACGGCCCCGGGAAGATCCCCCCGTTCCCTCAGCTCTCTCGATATCGCTATCCGGGCGTCCACGATCTGCTTGACGGCCTGCGTAAGCCCCGGCCGTATCTCAAGGATAGGCGACCACACTTCGATCGCCCGCGCGTAGTCGTGGCGCTGGGCCAGGTCGTAACCTTCCCTGAGCAACCGTTCGATCGCCGCGAATTTGCGTTCCACATCCTTGATGCCCTGCCGCGCCCGTTCCCAAGTTTCATCGAGTTTGAGGGCCCTCTCGAACAGTTCCTTGGCTTCCTCGAGCGCCCCGGCGTCGTTGAGTTTCTCCGCATCCGAACAGAGCTTGTCCACGGGAATCCTGACGCGGCGAAGCTGCTCTATTTGGGCGGCGATCGCTTCGTCGCGGATTTCTGGAGACGCCTTGTCGTAAAGATCCACCGCCTCTTGGAACCTGCCGCCGGCGATCAGGGTGCGCAGGTCATTCGCCAAGGCGCGCTTCATTTGGAGCTTCTTGTCCAGCTCCCTAAGCCTCGCCCTGGCCTCCTCATCCGACGGGTCCAATTCCACCACGATGCGCATTTCCCTTGCGGCCTCGACCAGCATGCCTCTCTGCGCAAGGCCGTTGGCCGCGCGGCGCCGCACGGCCATCTCCTCGGCTCTCGTCGCCTCCAACCTTTCTTTGGTGGCCTGATCCAGGCCGGGAGAGGCGAGCGCCGCACGGAAGCATTTGAGGCCGGCGACCTTGTCGCCGCGGGCTATCATCTCCTCCCCCCTGATTATCTGCATGTGCGCTTCGTCTATCGGTCGCTGGGGGGGCTTTTTTTCTTCGCTGCGCGCTCCGACTCCGTTTCCGCGCGGCATCAGGATCTCGGTATCCGGAGCGGTCGGCGGCGGGCCGAAGCGCCCGCTGGTCATGGCCACATCGAAACGCATCCCCCCGACATGGAAGCGGCCGCTCCCCTCGGCCGCCGAGGCGGCATCGAATCTCCGGGACGAAGGCGCCTGGCGAGGAGGTGGAACCGCCTCCGTCCCGGGGACGCGGGGGGATTGCGCCTGCTCTCCGACGGACTGCGGCGGACGATGTACGAACCGGGCGGTCCCGGCGCGGATCTCCGGCCGCGGCACAGCCGGGCGCATCTTGTCGGAAGGCGCCGGCTCCGCTTCCGGCATCCATAACATCTTCAGGCATGCTTCGAGCGCCTGTGCCACCTCCTCCATCGTCTGCGGCCTGTGTTCACGCTTCTTAGCCATCATCCGCACTATCAGATCGCTGATGGCCTGCGGTATGGAAGGCACTATCTCTATGGGAGGAACCAGCGGCTCGTGCTTGTGCCGGTACATCATGGACATCGCCGTCTCGGCTTCGAACGGGAGCCTGCCGGTGATAAGCTTGTAGAAAGTACCGCCCAACGAATAGATGTCGCTGCGCCCATCCACGCGCTTCCCGTCGCACTGCTCGGGACTCATGAACGCCGGCGTTCCCATCACCGCCTCGGTGGATGTCTGGCCGCCGTCGGCCTCCTTGGCCAACCCGAAGTCGGACACTTTGACGATCTTGCTGCGGGTTATCAGAAGATTCTCGGGTTTGATATCGCGGTGTATTATGCCGGTCTCCTGGGCGGCCGCCAATCCTAGGGCCGCCTGCCTTATGTAGTCGGCGGCCTCCGCGGCTGGTATTATCTTGCGCTGCGCCTGAAGCTCCGCCAGGGAACAGCCGTCTATGAGCTCCATGACGATGAAGTGGATGCCGTCCTGCTCGCCCACGTCGTATACCGCCAGGATGTTCGGATGGCTTATCTTAGCTATGGCTCGAGCCTCGCGCTGAAAGCGCGCCACGAACGCCTCGTCGCTAGCCAGGCGCGGCGAGAGAACCTTCATCGCGACGATTCGATCTAGGGATTTCTGTTTGGCGCGATAGATGACACCCATGCCGCCTTGGCCTACTACGCTCAGGATTTCGCAGCCGCCAAGCGTTTTCCCGATCAACGGATCAGCCATTCGCCGAAACCCCGCCGTCCGACCGTTCGTCTATGCGCCTGCCCGAGCCCAACCGTTCGGCAACATATCAGCGGCACACATCTCCGCCGCGGCCTCCCTCGACGTTCGCGATCTTCGCCACCCGTCGCGCGTGCCGCCCGCCATCGAATTCGGATCGCAGGAACGCGCGCAGAATGGCGACCGCCAGCCCTTCGCCCACCACTCGCCCGCCGATGCACAGAACGTTGGCGTCGTTATGCCTCCTTGCCATCTCGGCCATGTACTCATTCGCACACGCGGCGGCCCGAATACCTTGCACCTTGTTGGCTACTATCGCCATGCCCAAGCCGGAACCGCACACGAAAACGCCCCTCTCGAACTCGCCGGCGGCCACCCTGCGCGCAGCCGCAGCGCCGACGTCAGGATAGTCGGCCTCCGCCTCGTCTTCGGGACCGACACATTCCACCTCATGCCCTTCCCGGCGCATCTCCTCGGCCAGGAATCGGCCGGCTTCCCTTCCGGCATGATCGAAAGCCACTATCACCTTCATATCTTCTCCATTCGCGCCTTCAGGCATTCCGCTATCGTATCGCGGCACCTGCGGTATTCCTCGATGTCTCCCCCAACCGGATCCGGGATGTCCTCGCCGCCAGGGTGCAACAGCATGGTACGATCTCCGGCGCAGGGATCCATGGACAGAATAGTGCTGCGGTGTGCTTCCGTCATGGCAAATATCCTGTCCGCCATCGCTATGAGCCGCGGCGTCAGCGCCCGCGTTGTATGGTCCTCCAAGCTTATGCCCGCTTCGCGCATCACCTGCCTGGCCCACGCGTCGGCGGTCCCCCCGGCGAAGGCGCAAGTCCCGGCGGATATCACGATCCTGGGTCGGCCGCCTGTTCCGCGCGAGGCGAGCATGTTTCGCAGCATCGCCTCGGCCATCGGACTGCGGCAGGTGTTGCCGGTGCAGACCATAAGCGTAACGTCCGCGGCGGCCTCCATCGCCTCATCGGCCGGTATCTTTCCCTCCCTTAGCACCGAGACCTTGCCGTCGCGAACTTGGACGACGGTGGAAGGCTTTCTGTCTGGAGTCGGTCCGCCGTCCAACAATAGGTCTATCTTATCACCTATGGAGGCCATCACGTCCTCAGGGGCGCTTGGTTCCGGCGCATCGCTTACGTTCGCGCTCGGCGCCGCTATCGGCCGGCCAGTCAATTGCACCAACCTTATGGCCACAGGGTGCGCAGGGCAGCGGAACCCTGTCGCGCGCCCGGCCGGAGGCGAAAGCACCAGCGTGAGAGGGCCGGGCCAGTATATTCGCATCAGCTTCTCCGCAACAGGATCCGCAGTCTGCGAAAATGTGATCGCGGCGCGGGCGCTCTCCACCAACAGGGCGAACGGTTTGTTCCTAGGCCTATTCTTCACGCGGTACAGGCGATCCACTGCCGCGTCGTTGCTCGAATCGGCCCCGAGGCCGTATACCGTCTCGGTAGGGAAAGCCACGAGCCCGCCAGCCCGGAGCATCATCGCAGCGCGGATGATCTTTTCCTCATCCGCCTTGCTTCCGTCCAGTTTCAGTATTTCCGCCGCCATCGGGACGAAACTCCTCAGACTGCTCCGCCATCGAATTAGACCGCCCGCGCCCCAGCGCTCGCCAACCTATGTCCTTCCGGAAGAAGGCGCCTTCGAAACGTATCTTCCCAGCCGCCTCGTAGGCGCGGTCGCGCGCCCCGCGCAAATCGCCACCCACCCCCGTAACATTGAGCACGCGCCCCCCGTTCGAAACGACCCTGTTCTTGACCATCCTGGTGCCGGCGTGAAAAACCAACGCCCCTCCGACACCAGCGGCATCTTCCAGACCCGTTATTTCCTTCCCTTTCTCGTAAGCTCCGGGATATCCCTCGGCCGCCAGCACTACGGTCAAGGCGTGCTTGGGAGCGCAATCTATCTGGCAACGATCGAGCTTCCCCTCGACGCATGCCATCATCGCCTCCAAAAGATCGAACGACAGGAGCGGCAGAATGGCTTGCGTCTCGGGATCGCCGAACCTAGCGTTGAATTCGAGCACCGACGGGCCGTCCTTTCCTATCATGAGCCCGGCGTAGAGAACGCCCATAAAGGGGCGGTCCTCCTTGTTCATGGCGTGGATGGTCGGCACCAGTATATCGCGGATTATCCTGTCTTCCATTTCCGGCGTCACGATCGGTGCGGGGCTGTACGCTCCCATCCCGCCGGTGTTGGGGCCGACGTCCCCATCTCCGGCGCGCTTATGGTCCTGAGCGCTCGGCAGAGGCGCTATCGTCGAGCCGTCGGTCAGCGCCAGTATGGACGCTTCTTCCCCTTCGAGCTTTTCCTCGACTATCACCCGCCTCCCGGCCTCGCCGAAGGCTCCCTTCACCATGGCATCCTCGATCGCCGCCAACGCCTCTTCCTCAGTGGATGCGACCGTTACGCCTTTGCCGGCGCACAATCCGTCCGCCTTTATTACTACCGGGGCGCCGTGCTCGGAAACGTAAGCCATCGCCTTCTTGGGGTCAGCAAAAACCTGGAAATCGGCCGACGGTATGCCATGGCGTCGCATCAGCGCCTTGGCGAACGCCTTGGACGACTCAAGCTCGGCCGCCCTGGCAGTCGGCCCGAACGCCTTGAGCCCCTCGCGCGACAACCGATCCACAAGCCCGGCGGCCAATGGCGCCTCCGGTCCGACTACCGTCAGATCAATCCTCTCACGCCTAGCGAAACGCACCAGACCGTCAACGTCGGTCGCCGCTATGTCCTCGCACTCGGCTATGGCAGCTATACCGGCGTTGCCCGGCGCGCAGAACAATTTCTTTACTAGAGGGGACTGCGCAATCTTCCAGCACAAGGCATGCTCGCGCCCCCCGGATCCGACCACGAATACCTTCATTTCCCGAAACGTCCCTCCATCATGCCTCCGCGGCTCGCCGCGCGGCGCCGAGGCGTTTCATCTCGACGTCCCGGTCCGCCTTTCGCCGGTCGGCCCCTAGAGATCGGATCCGTCCGAGAAACCGCAGCCTCTTCGGGCTCGCCCTCTTATCGCAGCCTCGAACTCCATCCCGCGGACGGCCCTTTCAGTGCCTGAAGTGGCGAATCCCCGTGAAGACCATCGCCATTCCGAGCCTGTCCGCAGCGGCTATCGCTTCCTTATCCCTGAGCGATCCGCCGGGCTGGATCGCCGCCGCGACCCCAGCGGCTCCGGCCGTCTCAATGCCGTCGGGGAACGGGAAGAAGGCGTCGGAGCCCATGCAGGCGCCTTTCGCCCTATCGCCGGCCTTGCGGCACGCCATGTGGACGGAATCTACCCTGCTCATCTGGCCGGCACCGACGCCTACGACCGCACGATCCTTGACCAGAACGATGGCGTTGCTTTTGACATGCTTGGCCACCAACCATGCGAACTTGAGGTCTCGCCACTCGGATTCAGCGGGCTCCCTCTTGGTAACCGTCTTCAGTTCGGCCCACTCCCTTTCGGCGTCGGGAAAGCGGTCGGCGTCCTGGACGAGAAAACCCCCGGAGACCTTCTTCACGTCCTTCCCGAACGGCGGCATGCCTGGGCGTCCAATCGGCCCCACCTCTATAAGTCTCGCGTTCTTTCCCCACTTCGGCCCGTTCGCGATGATCTCCACCGCCTCGGACGCAAACGCCGGCGCCACTATGCACTCCAGGAACCTATCTCCCGACGCCACATCCTTGGCCAGGTCGGGACCGAACTCGACGTTAACGCCCAGAACCCCGCCGAACGCCGACAGCGGGTCGCCGGCATAAGCCTTCGCGAACGCCTCGCGGATGTCCTCGCCCAACGCGGCGCCGCACGGATTGTTGTGTTTTACGATGCACGCGCACGGTTCGCCGAACTCCCTCACCACGTTCAGCGCCGCGTCCGAATCCAAGATGTTATTGAACGACAGTTCCTTGCCGGATAGCAGGCGCGATGCCCCCATCGTGCCGGAGGGCGCGCCGGGCTCCGCATAGAACGCGGCCTCCTGGTGAGGATTTTCTCCGTACCGCAGGGTCTGCTTCAGCGCGCCTCGAAGGTGGAAGCTCACCGGCGCACCGCCTTCCCCGATGCCTTCGAGGTAGGCGCATATGTTTGCGTCGTAAGCGCTGGTCGCCGCAAACACCTTGGCGGCAAGGCGCATTCGAGTCTCGCGCGGGGGGATCCCGCCGCCGGCGCGCATCTCCGCCAACACATCCTTGTAGTCGTCCGGATCAACCACGACGGTCACGGATTCGAAGTTCTTGGCGGCCGACCGAATCATGCTCGGCCCGCCTATGTCTATCTGTTCTATAGCCTCCGCCGGCGTGACTCCGGGCCTCGCCACGGTCTCTTCGAACGGATACAGGTTTACGCAGACCAGGTCTATAGCCCTTATCCCATGCTCCGCAGCCTGTGCGCGGTGGGATTCCATGTCGCGCCGAAACAACAGGCCTCCGTGTATCTTCGGATGCAGCGTCTTGACCCGCCCATCGAGCATTTCGGGGAAGCCGGTATATTCTGATACCTCCTTAACAGCTATTCCAGCCTCCGCCAGCGCGCGAGCGGTGCCGCCGGTGGATAGTATTTCGAAACCGAACTCTTCCAGCCCGCGCGCGAACTCCACGACGCCTCTCTTGTCCCAAACCGATATCAAGGCCAACTTTTTCTCTCCGGCCACTCCGCTCCTCCTTCCTCCTGGCAACCGAACCTGCAAAACCCGGGCCGCATGGACGCCCTTTGCGCGCTTTTCTCGTCTCGGCCGCCGTCCGCCCGCGAGACGCCGGCCTCAATCCTCCAGCCTGAACTCGGGCTCGACCCCCTTATCGTCCGCCGCTACAATCTCGCCTACGATCCGCGCCGGATATCCCGCCTCCTCCAACGTCCTTACGATAGCGTCGGCGTTGAAAGGAGGGCATATCAAGGTCATCCCTATTCCCATGTTGAACGTATCGTACATCTCCCTTTCCTCTATGTTCCCGATGCGCCTTATAATATCAAATACCGGCGGCACGGGCCACGATCCCTTCTTGAACACCAAGATCAGCCCGCGCGGCACCGTGCGCACGGTGTTGCCGGGCAGACCGGACCCGGTGATATGGGCGAGCGACCGCACGATCTCCTTAACCCGGTACCGCGCCAACACCTTGAGCACGGCATCCACGTATATGCGCGTGGGTCTTAGGAGCTCCTCTCCCAGGGTGCAGCCGAGTTCCGGCACGCGTTGGTCCACGCGCATCCCGCCAATATCGAAGAGCACCTTCCTCGCGAGGCTGTAGCCGTTGGAATGGAGACCATTCGAACTGACGCCGATAATGACATCGCCCGCCGCGACCTTCTCCCCATCAATTATCTTTCCGCGCTCGACCACGCCCACGCAAAAACCGGCCAGATCGTACTCCCCTTCGCGGTAGAATCCGGGCATTTCGGCCGTCTCGCCGCCAATGAGGCTGCACCTTCCCTGCCGGCAGCCTTCTGCGATGCCTTTCATCACGTCCGCGAACACCTTCTCGTCCAGTTTGCCGGTCGCGTAATAATCGAGGAAGAATAGCGGTTCCGCGCCTTGGACGATCAGGTCGTTAACGTTCATGGCGACGAGGTCTATCCCTATCGTGTCGTGTACGCCCGTCATGAATGCCAGTTTCAGTTTGGTGCCGACGCCGTCCGTGCACGCCACGAGGACCGGGTCCACTAGGCGTCGGTTGAAGAGGTTGACCTCGCCGCCCAGCGAAAACAGGCCGGCGAAACCTCCGACCCCGCCTAGGACCTGCGGGCCGTAGGTGGATCGCGCCATCTTCCCCACGACGTCGGCGGTTCGATCTCCCGCGTTGCGGTCGACTCCCGAATCCCGATACGAGATTCCCTTGCGCCCTCCGCCGCTCATAGTCCGCCTCCGCTCAAGCGCGTCGCGATGTCCGGACCGGCAATCCGTTCCATCTCGGAACGATCTGTCGCCGACCCGACCTCCATCCCCAACTTGTCTCCCATTTCATCCTCCGGCTCTACGGGATACCGGGCGGTCCAACACGCCGTGCAGTAATGGCTCGGCGGGCGGCTTACACAGGAAAGCATCCCTTCAACGCTCATGTATCCTATCGAATCGACGCCCAAAAATCTGCATATCTCCTCTTCAGTGCGATCGTGTGCCAGGAGCTCCGTACTGGTCGGGAAATCTATGCCGTAGAAACAGGGGAAACGGTGCTGCGGGCACGATATGCGCACGTGCACTTCGCGCGCCCCGGCATTCCTCAACCTCGCCGCAGTCTCGCGGAAGGTGGTGCCGCGCACCAGGGAATCGTCCACGACGACAACGCGCTTGCCTGCCACGGCCGCGCGCACGACGTTCAGCTTGATGCTGACCGCGGCCCTGCGCATCTTCTGATCCGGCTGTATGAAACTTCGACCGATGTAGTGGCTGCGTATCAACCCCATCTCGAAGGGAATGCCCGATGCGCGCGAATACCCCAGAGCCACCTCGTTGCCTGAATCAGGCACCGGAATCACGATATCCGCCGCGGCCGGTCGTTCCTTCGCCAGCTCGACGCCAAGCCTAAGCCTCACCTTCTGGACGCTGTCTCCAAAGATCACGGAATCGGGCCTCGCGAAATAAACGTGTTCGAATACGCAATACGCCGGGCGTATCTCTTCGGGCGGGAAGCATGTCGCCGAACGGAATCCATCGCCGTCTACGATCACCAGTTCGCCTGGTTCGACATCGCGTTCGAACGATGCGCCCGCGTGGTCGAAAGCGCAAGTCTCGCTGGCGATCGCATATCCGCCTCCTATGCGCCCGATGCTAAGCGGTTTGAACCCGCACGGATCCCTCAGCGCCATCAGAGATGTCCTGGTCATGACGAGCAGGCTGAACGCCCCGCGGATCGCTCGGGCCGCACGCCCCAAACCTATATGCTCCTCGCACGCGTTCTCCGGCCTGGCCAGCAGGTGGATAACCACCTCGCTGTCGGTCGAAGTCTGA
>CALKMO010000359.1 GCA_937991785.1 uncultured bacterium
CGCGGCGCCCGAAGGCGGCCAGGAGATGACGGTGGGAGAGAAGGAGAAAGGCAGGGAGGCTCGGCTTGGCGGGATCGGCCAATGGGTTGCCGACAGGATCACTAAGATGACCGGCAAGGAGACGAGATCGCTGGTGCTGGGACACCTGCAAAGGGGCGGGAGCCCGACGACTTTCGATAGATTGATAGGCCTCAGGTTCGGGGCCGCGGCGGTCAGGCTGGCGGCCGAGGGGCGATGGGGCAACATGGTTGCCCTAGATCCGCCGACGGTGAAGGCCGTCCCGCTGGCGAAGGCGGTGGAAAAGCTGAAAAAGGTGCCCGTCGACTGCGACAGTATACTGACGGCGCGCGAGCTTGGAGTCTGCTTCGGCGACTGAGCGGGAAGATGCTACGGAACCCGGCGCCCCGCGTTATCCGTCGGCATAGCACAGGCGGATTCAGCCCGCTGCGGAAGGAATTCAAACCGGAGCGATTCCCGATATGGCGCCTCTCGGGTGCCGGCGGCGGATTTGTTTGTAAGGAGGATAACGACCGTGTTGAGACTTGGGATCGTAGGGTCCGACAATTCGCACGCCGTCCACTTCTCGCAGAGATGCAACCTGCCGGACCATCCGCAGAGGGTCGAAGGCGCGCGGGTGGTGGCGATATGCGGGAAGGATCCGAAGCGGACGCGAGAGGTGGCCGAACAGGGCAGGATAGACGCGATCGTGGATTCGCCGGCGGACATGATCGGGAAGATAGACGCTGGGCTTGTCGTATACCGGCACGGGGGACTCCACCTGGAAAACGCGCGCCCCCTGCTGGAGGCTGGCATGCCGGTATTCGTGGACAAGCCGCTGGCATGCTCGGTCGCCGACGCGGAAGCCATCCTGGAGATCGCCGCGCGGAAGAACGTTCCGGTGACCAGTTTTTCCACGGTCCGGCTTGCCCAAAGCACGAAAAGGTTCATCGCCGATACGCTCCCGAAATGCGGTCGGTCGTTCTCGGCGGTCTTTACCGGACCGTGCGACCCCAAGAGCGAATACGGAGGCATATTTTTCTACGGGATACACTCGGTTGAGATGATGTTCGAGTTCCTGGGGTATGATATTGCGGACGTCTCGGCCCGCCGGATCGGCGATCATACGATCGCTACCGTACGGTACGCGGACGGTACGATCGGGATTCAGAATATGCTTTGCGGCGCCAAGGGTTTTTGCGCTTCCATCCACGGAAAGGGCGGCAATTTCTATTTCCCATACGACGACAGCACCGCCTACAGCGACGGGCTGCGGACCATAATCGAGATGTTCCGGACGGGGAAGAGGCCTTATACCGACGAACAGCTGCTGGCGCCGCCGCGCCTGCTCGAGGCCGTCGAGAAGTCAGCGGCAACCGGAGGTGCGGTCGTCTCGTTCTAGGCCGCCGGCCGATATGTAAAAAAGGGGCGATCCTCGGGATGCGCGGGCGGGCATCGCAAATATGCGCTTCTATGGCGGCTTTTGTCGTCCTCGCGGCATGGCCCAGGGCTTGCGAAGGCGCAGAAGCCTTGCCCTTTGAACGCGGAGACGGGGCGCTGCTGTCGGAATTGATGATGGCGCGGACGGGCTGCGCCGCGCTGCTGGCGGCGCTTTCGCTCGAAGACGCCGACTTGGCGCTGGCGGTCCACCTGAGGAGGAACCTAGGCTTCGAGACGCACATATGTTTCCCACGCAGGGACGCCGTGGAATGCCGCGGATCCGGCAAAAACGGCCGGGGTTCCGACTTCGCGCGCGAGGAAGAAGCGGCGCGGATGATCGGCGCGCGCATCTGGCGGCTGGGGCTTCCGCACGTTCCGAGAGGCTGCTCCACGGAAGAGGCGCGCGTGAAGTGGAGATCCGAGGAGGCCGTTGCGGAATTCGTTCGAACGATACGGCGCGTAGCTCCAAGCATCGTTGTGGTATGCAACGATACAAAAAAGGACGATGGGGCAGGGGCCGCGCTTGCATCGCTGGCTGCGGAAGCGTTCGATGCCGCGGCGAATCCAGCGAAGTTCCCGGCACATGGGGGGCGGGAAGGTTTTAGGGCTTGGGAGGCCGCCAAGCTGTACGTCAGGACGTTCGATCCACTGCCATCCGACCTGCAGATCGAAACCAATCGCATTCAGCCGCTCTGCGGAACCAGCCCGGCCGGAATCGGATTTTATGCCAGGCGGCTGCTGTCAGCGGGAAAGGCCCCTGGCGTCGAGCCTGTCCCGGGCATGTCGTACCCGACATGGTACCGCAGGGTAAAATCCAGGTTGGATACGACCGACAGCGCCGATATGGCAGATGGCCTCAAGCGGATGCCGGACGAAGGGTTCCCAGGCTGTCCACCGCAGGCGGAGGGGAAACATCCTCCCGGTTCGGTCGCGGCGGCGATAGCTTCGATCGGATCCGGAGACAAGGATCGCGCCGATGCGGTCTTGGCCGCCCTCGTCAACGCCCGCGACGTACGCGATCGCCTGTTAGTAGCCTCGGCGCCGCCAGCCATCCGCGCCGCGTTCGACCGCCGGCTCGCCCACTTGGGCGAGGCCGCCGGGATCGTCCTCGGGTTGCGGCTGCGAATCAAGTGCGACCCGCCTCTGATCGCGCCTGGCGGCTCCGCCAAGGTGGAGATACGGTTCGATAACGAAGGCATTCTCCCGGTGGTTATAAGAGGAATATTGCTGCCGCATGCACCAGCGCTCAAAGTGGCGCCGGTAGCTATTCCGCCGGAGCCCGTGGCGCCCGGCAAGACTTTAACGGCGGCTACCGAGGTCAAGGCCGCGGAAGGCGCGGCCCTCGTAGGGAGCGAGGAATTGCTGCGGGTGGCGCTCAACGTATCGGTCGAGCACAAAAAGTACCCGGCGAGGTTCAGCATGACGGCGCCCGCGGAGTTGGCCGTCGAACCGGACGGCAGGTAAGCCCCATGCCTTGAGCGCGCCCGCCAACCGCTTCGGGCGGACAGGCTCCGGCCGGGAGCGGGCCGCGGCGCGGCGGCCGGAGACTCGGCTATGGTTTCCTTGTTGGACATCATACTGGGCAGGACGCCGGCAGAAACTGAGGAACCGCTCTTCGGCCCGGATTTCCTCGAACGCCTCGAAACCCTGCGCATCCTCTTCGCGAAGGCTTCCGGATTGCGCGAAGGCGGGCGCCTCGGCGCTTTCGCCGGCGGACAGCTCCTGTTTCGCGACTACCGCGCCTATGCTCCCGGCGACGACTTCCGCAGGGTGGATTGGAACGCATTCCTCCGAACGGACAGGCTTTTTGTAAAGGAATACGAGCGCGAGGAGGCCGCCGGCATCGCCATTTGGGTTGACCGATCGGCATCCATGGCGTTCGGAGAACCGTCCAAGTGGCGCATGGCGCGCCTAGTCGCGGCCATGCTCGCTTACATCGCTCTGTGTTCTCACGATATCGTGGACATCCGGATATTTTCGAAGTCCTCCATAGAAGGGATAGGTCCGCTCGGCGTCCCCCGCGATATCCATGGGGTCATGGCCTTTCTGTCGAAGGCGAAAACCGGCGGAGGCACCGATCCGGCCGCCTCGTGCGCGGGCCTAATGTCGGGACGAGGCATAGGCGGACTCATGTCGATATTCGTCATATCGGACTTCTGGTGCGGAGAAAGAGAAGTAGCCGCGCTGGCCTCAATGATACGCAGCCATGGACACCGCCTCATGGCCCTTCATGTACTGTCGCCGGAAGAGCTGGCCCTCAGCCACTTCGGCGACTTGCGCGTCGCGGACTCTGAGACGGGCGAATCAGTCCTGGTCTCCACAACCCCTTCATCCGCTCAGGCATACAGCCGGTACGTCGAGGAACACATAGCGGCCGTGGAACGGGCCTTCGTCTCGCGAGGAGCGCGGCACGCCCTGATACCCGCCGACCGAACGCCCGAGGACGTCCTTATCAAAACGCTCAAGAAAAAAGGCGCCATAGCCTGAAAGTGGCCTGTATCATCCCCGGTTTTCCTCCATGTCCTGACCGGCGCCTTGTGCTTGGTTTGGCGCTGCGCGGGCGGGATCGGCCCGGCCTCGGACGCGAAGGTCATGCCGCACGCCTCTCGCTACCGGCCTGATCGCCCGACAAATGGCCAGAGCAATGCGAATCCTGAGGATTCCACGGGATACTTCGTCCCTGCAGGGCTCTCTCGCGCTTTAAACATGATCTTTAGCCTCGCCGGCGGCCCTTTCGATCGTCCCAAATCCCATAGAAACGCGTTCGATCGCCCTTCCAGCCTCCTTTCTCCCCTCAGCCTCGCTCTCGCCCAGCCCACAGAGCAACCGGCTCAACCCGAATCATCCACCGGCGATCACGGGCGGAGAGCCGGATCGCGTTCTCCACCGGCCGGGATGGGCGGCGCACGATCCCGATGCCGGGCGCCTTCGACGCCAGGAGGAAGCCTGGGCGCCGCCGCGGGCCGTGCGCGCGGCGGGAGATTCCGCTTGCGTTCCACCGGGCACAGGCGTATATTCCTCTAATGGAATATGTTCTGCAAAAGGAATGAACGATGGGCGAAACTCGCAGGATCGGAGCGCCGGCGCTGGCGCGCGGCATAGCCATACTGAGGGCGCTCAAGGGGAGGCGGTCGGCCGGACTCGAGCGCCTGGCGTCCGAGCACGGGTGGCCTAAATCCTCGGTGCTGCGGATACTCGAAACGCTCGTTGCGCTCGGCCTGGTCGCCAGGGACCCCAGGACGCGCGAATACCGCGCGCTGGCGTGCCTGGTCCCAGCTTCGGCGTCCGACGATCTCGATGGGACGCTCGACGGGACGCTTGAGCGGATGGCCGAGTCGCTTGCGCAGACGGCCGAGTGGTACGTGCCGTCGGCGGCTGGGATGGTGCTGGTGAGGCGCGCGGAGCCGGCGGAGGCGGAGGTAAGGGTTCGCGCGAGGATCGGGTTCGTAAGGAAATGGGAGGGGGAGCTGGACGCGGTTGCACGGTTGGGCTTCGCCTTTTTCAAGGCGGGGCAGCGGCCACCGGCAGGAATGTGGACGTACGCCAGGGACGGCGTTCGCGGACCGATCGGCGCGGCGGCGGCCCGGCGCGCCGTCGAGGCCGCTCGGCGCGACCTTTTCGCAGCGGACCGTTACGCAAACTCCAACGGCGTCCGCCGCGTGGCGCGGATCGTGCTCAGCGACGGACGGCCCATCGGCGTGCTGGCGGCCGCCGGCCACATGATACCGCCTGCCGGACGCGGGCTCAGGGAATGCGCCCGCGCCCTGGAGGAGGCGGCCGGAC
>CALKMO010000360.1 GCA_937991785.1 uncultured bacterium
ATCCGCACTTCATGGGTCTGCCGGTCAATATGTGCCCGCGCGGCGCCGGGGCCTGCGATTCGCCGTCGGCGACGGCAAACCCATCCAATCTGCCGCAAAAATGAAGCCCGCGGATAGTTCCGTCGCAGGGCGACTGTTTCCGCTCCCATGTCCTGCCCCCGTCGGCGCTCCTGAGGATCGTCCCTTTGTCCCCCACAGCGCAGGCTGCGGCAGGTTCCGGCACGAATACGGCGCGGAGCGTTTCCGTCACTCCGGATTTCACCTCACTCCAATCGGACGCCGCGCCATCCGCCGGCTCCGCCGCGGCGGCGGGCGCCGATCCCGCCGCGGTGGCAACAGCCACTGTTGCGGCCATCACGCCAACCGCCAGGATACGGTTCGGTAAAACTATAAGCGAATGTATGGATATTATCATGCTTCACCCCCCCGAGGGCGGTTTCGCAAAAAAGCGAAGACGACTGCGCCTTCGCGCCGGGCGGGGATTGTAAGCGCGCCCCTCCGGCCGGACAAGAACCCTTGAGGGGGGCGGCTTCGGCAGCTTCGTATCGAAGATAGAATATTTCTTGACGCAACACGATATCGGCCGCAGAATTAGATAGAGGTTTTTATATAAAACAGCGCGTCCTAACACGCGCTGGGTGGGGAGGTCGAATCGTGACCGGCAACGGCGGCCACGGCCCAGAAGGGCAAGGCATTCCGGAGGCGGCGGTTGGAGGAGACCGCGCCAGGGCGGCGGCCCTCTTGGAGCAGGGGCTCAATCACCACGACCGCGGCGAGCTGCCCGAGGCTTTGGCCGCCTATCGCGAGGCCGAAAAGACCGATCCGAATTTCGCGCTGGCCTACAACAATGCCGGAATGGCCCTGATAGACTTGGAGAGGTACGAAGAGGCCGTCGAGGAACTCCGCAAGGCCATATCCATAGATCCAACTCATTCCGAGGCTTACAACAATCTGGGTTTCGTGCTCCGGAGGCTCCGGCGGGACTTGGAGGCGGCGGATGCCTATGAGAAATTCCTGGCGTTGGAACCCGATGTGGAGGAAGCGCCGCGGATACGCCAGTGGATAGAGATGGTTCGTGGCGGTGGTCCGGCTGCGAAAGGGGTGCCCGAAGCGGCGGTTGAGACCGCCCCGACGTCTGGGACGGCCGGCGCCGGACCGGGGATGGAGGCGCACGTTGCCGAAGAAGATCCCGCCGCGGGGGAGGATGCGCACGTGGAGCCGGGGGGGATCGTCGCCGAGCCCGAGGCCGGGGAAGGCCCTGCCGGGCCGCCCGCCGCTCAGGCGGAAGGCGCCGCCGTCCCGCCGGCCGTTCCGGAGACCGCTCCGGAAACCGCTACGGGCGACATCCAGGCGCCGCGCCCGCACGTTCCCTCCGGCGCCGCGGCAAGGACCGGCCATGCATATAGAATCGAACCTCCGCCTGCGGCCAGCCACGCCGATCCGACGCCGCGCCAGGCGACGGGACCGTCCGCTCCGCCGACGGAGTCGCCAGCGGCGCCGGCTTCCGCCGGACCGGGATCCGCCGCATCGGAGGCGGCGACGGCGGATGCGGAGATCGGAAAGGCGGGCGAAGCTGCGAATGGAGGAGGGGCGGCAAGGTCTCCCGTCGAGGCGATATACGACGCGGCTTTGGACAAGTTCGGGGACGGACAATTCGAAGAGGCGAGAGCGCTTTTCGAGCAGGCGCTGGCATTGGACCCGTACAACGCGCAGTGCCATGCCGGTTTGGGCAAGGTGCTGGTGCGCCAGGAGAACTACGAGGCGGGCATAGCCGAACTTCAGAAAGCCGTAGAACTGGATCCGAACGACGCGGGCTCGTACTATGTGCTAGGTTACGCCCTCCGTGCTGTCGGGGACGAGGGAAAGGCCGCCGAGGCCTACGAAAAGTTCCTGGCGCTGATGCCGGCGGCCGAGGATGCGGCCAAAATCAGGGAATGGATCGAGTTCGTCCGGAGCGCCGCCGCGACCGACGCCCAGGAGAGGGAGACCGATGCCCAGGTAGACTCCGCCGCGCAGGCGGCTGCGATCGAGACCGAAGCGGACCGCATCTACCATGAGGCTATAGCCAAATTCCAGGGCGGAGACTCGGAAGGGGCGATGAAGGATTGCGAACAGATACTGGCCCTGGATCCGAAGTACGTTTCCGCCTATGTTCTCCTCGGACGGATCGCCTATAGGATGCGGGAGTACGAGACTGCCTCCGAGTACCTGCAGCGGGCGCTGGCGTGCGATCCGGATTGCGCCGAGGCGCTTTATTTCCTCGGCCAGACGCTCGATAAGCGCGGAAGCCACGAGGAGGCTCTGGAACACTACCGGCTCTACCTGAGCGTCGCACCTGACGGTCCCCGGGCGGAGAAGGTGAAGGAATTGCTGAAGGGCGGGGTGCCGGCGGAGAAACCCGTCGAGAAGAAGGCGCAGTGTTCCCTATGCCTTCGCATGTTCGACGCGAAGGATCTGTTCCCCTACGAAGGGAGCCTCGGCTGCAGGGAATGCCTCTCGACCATAGAGGCGCGGACCGGCCAGAAGATACTGCCCGTCGCCCCGGCTCCGGCCGCGGCGAAGGCCGCGCCTCCCGGCGTCCGCGGTCTCGCGGAAACCCCGCCGTGGCGGCGAAGGTCGCCGATAATCGCCAGCGTGTGCTTCTTGGCGCTCGCGCTGGCGGCCGGCGTCATTCTGGAGGTTACGGGGAAGTTGAGGCCGCTGTTGCGGAGCGCCAGGATCCTGCCGCCGGAAGTCGGCGCCAAGACCGATGAAGGAGACGGCGGCAAGCGGCCGGGGCCGGGAGACGCTGGGAAGCCGGTTCCGCCCCCGTTCGACGCTTCCAAGGTAAAAGTGTCTTGCGATGCGCCGGCCGAAGCCGTGCCGTGGCGCAAGGTGGCGGGATCGGTGAAGGTCGAGGGGGCCGAAGGCGCCTCCGTAAGGATCGAATTGAAAAACGCCCCGCCGGGCGCCAGGACGACCGACGCCCCGCCGGGTTTCGAATGGACGTGCAGACCCGGGGATGCCGCGCCGGTCGATGCCTTGGCGGAGGGGATGGATTTCCCGATCGAACTCGCGGTCGTAGGGACGGATAAGGGCGATCCTTCCAGGGTGCTCTTCGAAAAGACGATCGTCTTGAAGATCAGGGTCAGCTTCGGCTTCACCGTCGGAGAGCCCCAGGAAACCGGCGTTCCGGAGACGGACGAGGTTGTGTTGGCGGCGGGCGACGTCACCGGAGATGGCAGGCCAGATCTGATTATGGCGCATGGCTGGTTCCGCCGTGGAGAGCTGCGCCTGTTCCCCATAATTCCCTCTTCCTCGTGGCCGCGTCCGAAGGTAATCCCGCTTGGAGGCATGCCTTCGGCGATGGCGCTGGCGGATATCAACGGCGATGGCCGACTCGATGTATTGGCAGCCGACTGGTACGGCGGAGAGATAGCGATATTGCTGCAGGAGGCCGCCGGAGGTATCTCACCCTGCATGAGGCTTGTCGCTCCGAGAGCGGTGGCAGGTGTGTGCTTGGTAGATTCCACGGGCGACGGGCTGCCCGATATCGTCGCCGCAGGAACGCACGACCCGATGCTGGCCGTGATGCCGCGGCTGGCAGGCGGCGAAAAGCTCGGTTTCGGCGCCGCCGTCCCAGTCGAGGCAGGGAGGATAAGCCCGGTGCTGCGGATTTTCCCATGGCCGGGCGGCGTCCAATCCTCAGGGGTGCTCCTGTTCGATGGGGTATCGCCGGCCGGCAGGCTGAGGTATTTCCGGAGGGAAGGGGGAGAGCTCAAGGCGGGCAAGACGGTGTATTCCGCGGCTGGGCAGACGGCCTTGGGCGCCGCCATCTTGCGCATCGAACCGAAAGGGACTCCGATCGTCGCGATGCTGCTGGCGGATCCGCCGGAAATAAGGTTCCTGCGCGAAGGCGAAGGGAGCTTTTCCGAATTTGGGGACCGGCCGGTCAAGGTCAACCCGATCGGTTTCCCAATGGCGATCGCCGGCGGAGACCTCAACGAGGACGGTCTCGACGACATTATCGTAGTATGCGACCGGGGCATCATTGTTTACGTGTGGGACGAAGCAGCAGGCGCTTGCGCCGAGGCCGTGAGGGTGGATGTGCCGACCGCCCTCGCCGGGCCGGCGGCCGTCGCCGATCTTAACGGCGACGGGCGCGGAGACGTTGCGCTTGTGACGGGTGGCGGGAAAATAATGGTCCTGTGGTCGAGGAAGTGATCCGGCTGTCGAAGATCGAGATCTCGGCGAAACGGTGCGTTTCGGGCTTATGCGCCGGAAATCCGCGTCGCGTTTAAGGAGGCTCGATGACCGGCGGAAGAGCCTTGGCGGAGGGCGGTCGAATGGCATGCATCCGGCGCCTTCAAACTCCGGCGATTGGTTCGGTTGCGGCCGGTCGGCCGCGCCGCGCCGCCGCATACCCCGGCCGGAGAGCCCTCTTCGCGGCCGCGCTTTCTTCGTGTCTGGCCGCCGCGTTTCACGCTGCGATGGCGACGCCGGTTTTCGGCGGTGCGGCGGAAGCTCCCTTCGATGTGGATTCACTCGACAGGAAGATAGTTAGGACCGGTGAGCATCGTTTCGCATACGTCAACTACCAGAACGTGGAATACCGCGAGATCAGGCCGGAAGATTTGGCGGATCCGGCGCTCGACGGCCAGTTTGTCTGCTTGGAATGCAAGCTGGCGGAAAACTCGGCGGGGTCCGAAGCAGGAAAGAGGGTGCTGCATATCATGGAGGCCCCGAAGGCGGCCATAGCCGCGCCGGAGGCTATGGTGCCGCGGGGCGCGATACGCGGCGATAGGATATGGGTTGCGGGAAAAGCGAAGAAGGCGACGGAAAGCACGGGATGCAATGTAGATGCTTTGCATATATACAAGCTCAAGCGTGATCTCGAACGTTTCAGAGACAAGGTGGCCACGCTGACACGGCAGGAGGACGCCGAGGGCCTGGTCTCGATGTGGGGCGAGATCGAGCACGCCCTGAAGACGAATCCGGCTGGTTTCGGTGAGTTTCAGGACATGGAGCAGATCAGGAGGAAGGCGCTGCGAACAGGGCTCGAACTGAAGGCTAGGAGTTTGGCTCCTAATGACGCCGACGGCCGGTTCTGGATAGCGCGCGAGTATTACGAGAAGCTCAGAAAACAAGACCGCGCGAGGAGCTACGTGGAGGAGGCGTTGAAGATAGACCCGCAGCACAAGGGCGCGGCAGAGATGGCGTCCAGAGAGAAATGGATGGAGCTGTTCGAGGGGAAGTGGCAGCGCCCCGAGGATATCGCGAAGATACTCGAGGACAGGAAGCGAATATCGGCCGAGGCGATGGCGGAAGCTGAGCGGCGCGAGAAGGAACGCATGGCCAGGGTGGCCAAGGCCGTTAAGGATCGCCCTGTCTTGTTGCGGCGGAGTATAGAAAAACTATACTCCGCCGATCCCAGATCCTCAAGGATCGCCGCCGGAGAGATAGCGGCGGCCGGAAGGGACGCCGAGGACGATTGGTTTGCGCGCCGGACGGTGGTGCTGCTGTGCGGCGCCGGTATGGCCGACGCGCCGAAGTTCGTTTCGGAAACGGCGGCATCCAAGCTGCCGGAGGCGCGCGCCGCCGCCTACGAGGCGCTTTGCTGGCTGTCCATCCCCGGCGGAAGGACCGGCGACGAAGCTTTGGCAGCAATGGCGAGAGCGATAGAAAACGACGATGATCCCGCATCAATCAGGACGGGGATCGAGGCCCTCGCATCCCTCAGGAACAAGGCTGCGGTCGAGACTCTCGTGACGCTGGCCGGCGCCGATGACGAAAAGGTCGCCGAAGAAGCATCCAGGGCGTTGTCGTCCATTACAGGTTTGCCATTCGCAGATCGCAAATTGTGGAGCAAGTGGTGGGCCGAAAATAAGGACAAGGGAATCAAACTGGTGCCGAAACCGCGGCCTGGCTGGGAATGACGGCGACGGACGGCGCCTTAGCCGCCCGGCCCGGGATCTAGTGCGGTTTCCGCCGTCAGCGGTCCCTGGCGCCGGGATATCCCGTATTCCCCCAACCGCGCGAAGAAGCGATGGGTTCGTCTGGCGGCCATGGAGGATGCCTTGGCGATGGATGTTTTGGAACTCAAACGCAAGGCGGAGCGTTACGGCCAAGGGCATTTGTTTCGCTTCTTCGATTCGCTGTCGCCCGCCGGGCGCGAAAATCTCCTGCGGCAGGTCGTTTCGCTCGACTTCGACATGGTTGGAAGGCTGGCCGGCGAATTCATGCGCGGAGCGAACCCGGCGGAGCCGGCCGAAGAGATCGAGGAGGCTGACATCATCCGTCTGCCCCGGACGGAAGAAGACATGCAGAGAGACCGAAAGGCCCGTGCCGTCGGCGAGGAGGCGCTGCGAGCCGGGCGCGCGGCGGTCTTCCTGGTCGCCGGCGGTCAGGGCACCAGGCTTGGATTCGACGGACCTAAAGGCGAGTTCGAGATAGGCCCGGTAACGAAAAGGAGTCTCTTCCGCATACACGCGGAAAAAATAGCGGCCATCCGCCGCAGGTACCGGTGCGCGCTTCCCTGGGGGATAATGACGAGCGAGGCTAACGACGCGCGGACGCGGAAGTATTTCGAGAATAACGGCTTCTTCGGTCTCCCGGCGGACTCGGTCAGGTTCTGCGTTCAAGAAAGCCTGCCGGCCGTGGATTTTCATGGCCGTATTGTTTTGGACGCGCCGGACCATATCCACATGAGCCCGAATGGGCACGGCGGCTCTCTGAAGGCCATGTACGCATCGGGCATCCTAGAATGGTTCGCCTCGCTCGGCGCCGACACAATCTACTATTTCCAGGTGGACAACGTGCTCCTGCGCATCGCCGATCCCACGTTCATAGGCCACCATATCCTGGGCGGAGCGGATATGTCGCTAAAGGTACTGGCGAAGAAAGATCCTTACGAAAAGGTGGGCGTGTACGCTTTGAAGGGAGGGAAGCCCGCCGTCATCGAGTACAGCGACCTTCCGGCGAAGCTGGCCGAAGCGCGAAACCCCGATGGTTCCCTGAAGTATTGGGCTGGCTCGATAGCCATACACCTCTTGGATGCGAGCTTCGTGCGCCGACTGAACGAAAGCGGATTCGCGCTGCCGTACCATAAGGCCGAGAAGGCGGTGCCGTTCGTGGATGATACCGGACGGACTGTGAAACCGCGGGAAAAGAACGCGCTTAAGTTCGAGACCTTCGTCTTCGACGCGCTGCCGTTGGCGCGCCGCGTGATCTGCGTCGAGACGCGCCGCTGGGACGATTTTTCGCCCGTCAAGAACGCTACGGGTTTGGACTCTGTAGAGACCGCAAGGAGGGATATGATCGAGCTTTACAGCCGATGGCTCGAGGCAGCCGGGGCCAAGATACCGCGCGATGAATCCGGGCGGGCGATAAATCCGGTGGAGATAAGTCCGCTGATCAGCTTGGAAGGAGAGAATCTGGAGCCTTGGCGCGGGCGGGAGATCGGTCCGATGACCGTGATCTGAGCACGGTCGGACTTTGATCGGGGGAAGCAATGATCTGAGAACTGTGCGTGAGGCGCCCCGGTATATCTTGGCTTTACCGCAAAAGTTGCGGCGCAACCTGTTTGTAAAGAAAGAGTTACAGGACAGCTCCTTGTCCCGATCGAAGCTCCGCAATATATTGTCCAACAGTCGGCATGTCGCATATTTGCCGGAGGCTGACCCGACCGACTTCCTGGCGCCAATTGAGGCCATTGACTTCGCGGAAGTCTGTGGCATCATTTGCTACGAGCGGCAGTAACTTGCGCGCTATTTGCACATGGGACGGCTGCCGGGGGCGTGGGGGCGTTCGGCGCCGAGAGGGGATGTTTATTGTGGCATCGCGCCGTTGGAGGTTGCCTTCCAGAGATCCGGAGCTGGTTGCTAATCTCTCCGGCGAGCTTGGAGTCAGCGAACTGACCGCACGGGTGCTGGCCGCCCGCGGGTTGCGCGATTCCGCCGAGGCGCGCCGATTCCTCAACCCCAGCCTGAATGATCTTTTCGACCCGTCCCTGCTCACTGATATGGACATTGCGGTAGAACTGATACGGGCCGCAGTCCGCGCCAAGCTTAGGATAATGCTTTATGGCGATTACGACGTGGACGGCGCCGCGTCGGTTGCGATCCTCGTGCGGTTCTTCGCCTTGCTGCCATATCCGGTCGAAGTATACCTGCCGGAACGTTTCCGGGAAGGTTACGGCCTTACGGACTTGGCCGTGGCCAGGATACTGGAGCGGCGTCCTGATTTGCTCATAGCCGTGGACAACGGCATAGGGGCGCGGGAAGAGATAGCCAATCTGAAGCGGAACGGCATATCCGTCATAGTTGTAGACCACCATCACGCCGTGGGGCCGGTGCCTGAGGCCGACGCGGTCATAAACCCGAAGCGTCCGGACGATCCGTACCCCGACAAGGAACTGTGCGCCTCTACGCTTGCCTTCAAGCTGGCGTGGGGATTGGCGCGCGGCTTCAGCAATTCGAAGAGGGTTGGCGCCTCGTTCAGGGAGTTCCTTTGTCGCGCAGTAGGGATGGCCTGTCTGGGAACGGTGGCCGACGTTGCGCCGCTCAAAGGCGAGAACCGCGTGGTGGTCAGTTACGGGCTGAAGGCCTTGGAGGCGAACCCGTGCTGCGGGATCGAAGCTTTGATGAAGGTCAGCCGCTTGGAAGGCAAACGCCCCACCGCCAGGGATATCGCGTTCGTGCTTGCGCCGCGGCTTAACGCGGCCGGGAGGATGGAGAGTCCGACGGACGCGCTGGACTTGCTGTTGTGCGATCGGCCGGAGCGGGCGAGGGAACTGGCTCTGAAACTCGAACGCCTGAACCGGATGCGGCAGAAGGTCGAGGCTGAGATATTGGAAAACGCCAGGCGGATGGTTCTGGAGGAAGCATCCTCGCTCGGTTGCTTGCCGCCAGCAATCGTCGTTGGGGGCGAGGGCTGGCATAGAGGCGTTATTGGGATAGTGGCGGCGAGGTTATGCGACGAATTCGACAGGCCCGCGGTCGCGATCTCGTTCTCGGATGGCGTCGGCCACGGGTCGGCCAGGTCCCCTGAGGACTTCCATCTGGCCGATATGCTGGCGGAATGCAGAGAACACCTGATCAACTTCGGCGGCCACTCGATGGCAGCCGGGCTGACGCTGAGACGTAACCGATTCGATGAGTTCCGTCGGGGTTTCGAGGAGGCGGCGATCCGGAGGGGCGTCGGCAGCCGCGGACCCGGCGGCCGGGAATTGCCGATAGACGCCGTGGTACCGCTGGCCGATTTGGAACGCAAGGCCGTGGACGAGATGGAATCCCTTGCGCCGTTCGGGGAAGGAAACCCCAAACCCGTACTGGCCGCTATGGGTCTGCATGTCAAATCTCAGGTGAAGTTTATGAGAGACGGCAAGTCGTTTTCTTTCTATGCGAGGGATGGGGATGGGCGCGCGGCCAGATCCGTCGTGGCGTTCAGGATGGCCGATCGCGCCGGCGATCTGGCCAAGACCGCCGCCTCGGGGCCTCTCGACTTGGCTTTCCAGCCGGCGGTTTCGCGCGCGACGGGCGAAGTCGAAATGCATCTGGTTGATTTCCGCCCTTCTCCGAGCGCGCACACTTGAAATATAAGCGGGAAAGATCCGACCGCGAAAGATTTACAGCAAGTTATACAGACCTTCTCGATGCCGACTTGAACCGGCATGCCTTCCCCCCTCCGTTTCCGGCATGCCTCGCCGATGCCGCCGGAGGGTGGCATTCCGCGGACTCGACAAGACATCTATCGCGCCCCCATGTGGTAGCGGCCTTGCGCGGGAAAATCCGGATACGCATATTGTTTCGCGCGGAAATCGCGGCACTATACGCAATGTCCGGGGCGTTCCGGCCGGGATTGCCGGCGGCGGTACGGTTCGAAGCCGGGCGAAAGGGAGAGGGTTTTCGGAAGGGAGGACAAGCGAGGATGGGAATTATCGCCAGTCTACTCGGTAGCCGTGCGCTGACGGAGCCGCTCGGGGCCGGCGCGGCGTCTGAAACGGCGGGGAAGCTGTCTGAGGCGCTGGGCATGGCGGTCTATCCGACCTCGATATGCGGCATAAGCGGCATTGTCTATTGCCTGGCCCGCGCCGGCATCGCCAAGAAGCTGGTCGTTATCCGCAGGCCGGGGACATCCGGCGGGGAGGATCGCGAACTGCGCGCGGGCGAGGATTCATTCGAGGCGCAGGTTTTCGACGCTGACGGTCCTCGCGCCGCCGCGCTGCGATCCGCCCTGCCTTTCACCTCTCCTATCCCGCTCGGCACTAAAACCTCGATCGGGCTCGGCGACAGGATGGGCCTTGCCGGGCCGGGCCACATACGGGCCGCCAGGGGCTCCGGAGTAGCGCCGGTGCTGGCGCAACAGTCCATACGGGAATTGTCGCGGACAGGAAGGACGCCTATCGAGGTGATGGATGCATCAACGTGGGCCGTATTCCAGGAGGGATGGCGGGAACCTTTCGGTTCCGACGCCGACCACCTGAAGACGCCCGAAGACGTGGATCGCATGGCTGAGGCCGGATTTACGATGTTCACTATAGATCCCGGCGCCCACGTGGACAATTCGGCCGACTCCGTCCTGCCTTCGGAACTCCGCCGGAAAGCCGCCCTGCTCCCATGGGACGGGCTGCGATCCTCCGAGGAGGATTGCAGGCGGCGCTACGCCGGTCTACGCGCGAAGCTCGACGGCGGGCCGGAGCTGCGCATATCCGAGGAGGCCGCGCTGAGGGCTGCAGTCAAATACGGGAAGGCCGTGGCGCATACGGCGGCGATGGCGCGGCGCGTGGCGGAGACAGTGAAGGGACGTCCGTTCGAGATCGAGATGTCCGTGGACGAGACGGATTCGCCGACCTCGCCCGAGGAGCATTACTACGTAGCGGCCGAGTTGAAGCGGCTAGGAGTGGAGCCGGTGAGCCTCGCTCCGCGTTTCGTGGGGAGGTTCGAGAAGGGGGTGGATTACATCGGCGACCTGGCCGATTTCGAACGAACCTTCGCCGTTCATGCCGCCATAGCCAGGACGCTGGGACCGTACAAGATAAGCATCCATTCCGGGAGCGATAAGTTCGCCGTCTACGAGATCGCGGCGCGATACGCCCGCGGGCTGGTCCACGTCAAGACGGCCGGGACCAGTTACCTGGAGGCGCTCAGGGCGATCGCCTTTATCGCCCCGGACTTGTTCAGAGAGATACTGGACTTCGCCCGCGGCAGGTACGGCGAGGACAAGG
>CALKMO010000361.1 GCA_937991785.1 uncultured bacterium
CATTGCCTACTTGATCCTCCGGAATATCCACGCCACGTACGGCGTATGCACGGTGCTGACGAAGCTGCCGTCATCCATCCACAAGGCGCTGCCGTAGACGTTAACCTTCGATAACTTCTCTTCGCTCCACTTGACGATGGCCGGCTTGCCCTTGCCGCCGCTCTCGATATCCAGCGCCGCCACCATCCGCCTCTCCAGGTCAAGCCTGAACCAGCACCAGGTATCCACGCGGCCGACGTAAAGAAACCGGCGGTCGGGATCGTCGGGGCCGAAGCATACGGAGCCTTCCGAGTACAGGTTCGTGCCCTCGAAAGGTCCAGGCACATTATTGCGTCCACGGTCCTTGCCGCTTTTTTCCGGCGTGGGCAGGACGCCGTGGAAGGATCCGTCCTTCATGTCCCAGTACCAGACGTAGTAGTTCTTAGTGCCGTAGCATGTGGCGTATATGCGGCCGTTCTTTTCGTCCAGCGCCAGCGATGCGCCCCACCTGTGCACGTTTTCCTGCATCTCGACTTTCGGCCCCTGTTCAGTGGAGCCGTCCGGGCCAATTATCGTAAATCTGCCGTCGGGCATCAGGACGTACAAGCGGTTTTTGCTGTCGGCGACAAGGCCGGATAGTCCCTTCGCGTCGGGCAATAGCGTTTTCACCTCCTGCTTTTCCAGGTCGAGACAGCGGAGTACATGTCCGTTGTAGCCGTCTGTCATGTAGAGGAACCTGCCATCAGGGGACCTGGCGGCGGTAGAGCGCACCACATAGTCCCAGCCGCCGAAGCGGGCGCGGCTGAAGGGGCCGTCCAGGTAGCCGCGCGCCCAGCCGGCCACGATGTGTCCGCGCTCGGTCGCCGGATCGTAGGATCCGAAAGCGTAGCGCCCCGCGGCATTGGTGCGATACAGGCGGCTCATAGCGCCGACGGAAAAATAAAGCATCTCCAGGCGCGGTCCGTCTAGATAGCCCGCCGTCTCGCACCCGGCCAGCAGCTCCATCTGCCATCGCGCATCCGGATGCCAGACAGGGATGTCGAACTTGCGCGGCGCCCCCGGTGCGCTCCCTTCTGCCGCCGTCGGCGCTTCCTTGCCATGGCTCGCCGCCGCGGCTGGCGCTACCTTGCCTGCTCCCCCGCCGTCCGGATCTTTGTTTTTGCGTTCACCCGTGTCACCGCCAACCGCCATAAGCAAAGCCGCTCCAACCGCAAGACATACCCCCGCTCCGATCCCGATCTTCATGATCAGAGGCCTCCCTTTCGTAGCCGCAGTGCGTCCCGCGATCCCACCGGTTCCCGGTACGGAGCCTTCCGGAACCTCAGGCGCTCCGCCCTGTCCTGACGTTATTTCCTTCAACTTGGCTTCCAGCGCCGCCGGAACTGGCGGGGCGGTATGCGCCAGCCCGCCTACCACAGCCGCGGGCATGACATCGTAGCCGGCACGCGCCAGCGCCCGCTCCAGGCGCTTGAGCCCCTCGGAAAGCCGCGAGCCAAGCGTGCTCCGCGGGATTCCAAGCACCCTGGCAGCCTCCCCCTGCGTCAGCCCCTGTTCGTAGCACATGGATATTGGCAGCCGGTACTCCTCATCAAGGGCCGCCATGCACGCCGCGAGAGCGCCGACCAGCTCCCGATCCGGTTCGGTTGCCGCGCCCCTTTCCGATTCGAGACGCACCTTCTCCTCCCTCCCCGCGCGGCGGATCTCCGACCGGAGATGCCGGCGGGCCGCGTTTAGTACCACCGTCAGGAACCAGCCCCTGATATCCCGGGGCTCTGTCCCCAGCTTCAGGTGGCGGATCGCGTCCAGATAAGCTTCCTGCACAGCGTCCTCCGCATCCTCGCCGGCGCCAAGCACGCGGGATGCCAGCGTATAGGCGCGGCCGCGCAGCTTGATAATCTCTTCGATCCGCACTTGTACGGACATCACTCCACCAGCCGGTCCAGCGAATTCGTCAGACATCGGCGCCGTTTCCCACCGATGGCTTTCCTCTTCCCTTCGCATATAGAGATACCGCCGCAGCCGCGGCGGACGAAGAAAATTCCCTGAATTTTTTTGGGCGTGCGGGACTTTATTGCATATGGCGCAGCCCGTGGCAGGAGCTATTTAAGGATTTTCCTCCGGCGGCCGATAAAGGCAAACAGGTTCGGGGGAGACGCGAGGCTGTCATGGCTAAGGTCCGCTGCCGGGTGCGCAACTAGTCGGAGAATCGGGCGCCGATCAACCGCCGCTGGTTGGATGTTTGGCTGCCTGAGGACGTGGAGCGTGGCTGGTCGCCCAGCCTTCACTCCAACGACACCATCTCCTTTGCGGCGAAGGAGAGGACCGCTCCGATTATGCGCCGATTGCCGAAATCCACGGAGCACACGGCCGAGTCCGAGGCGCAGACCGAACGAGTCCGGACGAAATGCAAGCCGTCTCCCCCGGCCTTGAGGTCCGCCTCTGTATCGTCCGCGTTGCCGTATTTGCCGATGCGCACCATGCTGGTGCCGCTGGTATCAAGCACCACTATGGAGCAAAGCTGCGCTGCGGGAATCTAAGACGCTCATAGTGGTCCAAGTAGAAGTTCGAATAAGCGCAATTGCAATCGTTGGCATGCTGACCTGTTATGCCGTCTTAAAACCATAGCGCCCAGCCAGATCGCTCCCAACAAGCGGCCCTTGACTTCCGGCCAAGGCACAGGAACGGTCTCCTCGGCGGCGTAACCGATGGCCGCAATCGTTTAAGAGAGCGCCACGTAAGGATGCCTTGGGAAGTTGTTTGACTTTGGGCAATCGGGTCGGGAGGGCATAAAGCAAAAGCTACGAGATCGATTATCCCGCGGGCGCTAAGGGATGGTCACTGCCCCGGACAGACTCGCGCCCAAGGCCCTGCTTCGCCTTCACTATGTGCGTGAGGATGACGTGCTTGCCGGGGCCGCCGTCGGACTCGTAGGACACGAGGAAGAGGCCGTCCTTGCCGTCGGCCACGTCGGGGTTGAAGCAGGGCGTGGCGCCGTCGTCGAGGACAGGGAGGCCCGCCGAGTCGTCGAGCTTCTTCTTTGTCATCGATGCGCAGCATGTGCAGGCTCTGGCGGTCTGTTTTCTTCTTTTCGTCCTCGCTTCTGCGCACGGCCACCAGGAACCCTTTGGGGCTGGCGGCCACATCGGGCATGGCCTGATTGGCCGCCCCGCGGCGACGGCAATGGCCGCCTTGTCGAGAAGCGTGCCGTCGGGTTTCACGCGCGCGGCGCAAACGTCCCAACCCTTGCCCTGGGTGTCGAATGCCTGCCAGACGACGAGAAAGACGCCGCCGGAAAAGGCCACCCGCGGTCTCTCCATGTTGTCCTGGCCATCGGGCAATTCTATGGGCCTGGCGTCGATCGCCTTGCCCTTGGCCGAGACGCGCGCGGGTTTTTCGGCGGATGGCCGACGGCGAGCTGCCGCATGGCCGCCAGGAAAGCATCCTGCACGACGTCTTCGGCGCCTTCGACGGAACCGAGCATCCTGACGGAAAGCCGCCACGCCACAGCCCAGTATTCCAGCAAGTTTTCGAAAGGTGCGGGATCAGGCATCCGTAGGCAAAACCTCCCGTGGCAGACGCAGCCGCACATGTGCCGCCTCAAGGTCGCGGGGGCGGCAGACGGCCATGCGTGATTTGCCGCGACCGCGAGCTTGCAAACCCATACGCTCTTTCGCCCACACCGCGGAAATATGCGTGGAGGGGAGAAAGCTCTCACGATATCCGAATTCTAGTTTCGGAGAGGCTTTTCTTCGGCACGAAAAATATGAAAAATCGGAGCGACGCGGCGGCTCCTGGATGAGCGCGCTTCATCTGATGAACTGTTGCGG
>CALKMO010000362.1 GCA_937991785.1 uncultured bacterium
CGATTGCGGAGTTTTGCGGATCGGCGTAAGACAAAGATATCCTGCGATTCCGCTTAACACCGAACCGGAGATGGAGCGAAGCAGGATGCTGAAGATGGTCGAGGGGCATCAGGGAGGAGAGGAATCTTCTAGGACGCACAGGAAGGCTCCCCGGGCGAGCAGGCAAAGGGAAGATGTCCGGTCGGCAGGAGTAAGCAACGGAGGTCGGAGGGAGAAAGATGGCAAAGACGATCAAGGTAGGGATCATCGGTACTGGAAGCATCGCGCAGAACCAGCACATGCCGGGTTACCGGAAGTGCAAAGACGTGGAGATCGCGGCGGTATGCGACGTGAATGAGACCGCCGCCAAGGCCGCGGCAGAAAAGTTCAACGTTCCAAAGGTGTTCTCGGATTACCGCGACCTCTTGGCGCTGCGCGACATAGATGCCGTGTCTGTGTGCACGCCGAACAAATTCCACGCGGCGCCGACCATCGCGGCGCTTCAGGCCGGGAAGCATGTCATGGTGGAGAAACCGATCGCCATGAACGCGAAGGAAGGTCTGGCGATGTGCCGAGCGGCGAAGAAGGCGCGCCGCATCCTGGCCGTCGGCCTGCACTTCAGGTATGACGAGAATGTACTGGCGCTCAAGCGGTATGCGGACGAAGGCGCTTTCGGCGAAATATATTTTATACGCGCCCAGGCGCTCAGGCGCCGCGGAATACCGAGCTGGGGCGTGTTTTACAGCAAGGAACTCAACGGCGGAGGTCCGCTGATAGATATCGGCGTCCACATCATCTATGCTGCGATATTCGTGGCCGGATTCCCGGAGCCGACGGCCGTATCTGGGATTTCGCTGACGAAATTCGGGAATCGGAACGACGTCCTTCCGGGCTCCTGGGGGATGTGGAACTGGAAGGAATATAACGTAGAGGACAACGCGTTCGCGTTCGTTCGCCTGGAGGGGGGCGGGGCCATGTCGGTGGAGACTTCGTTCGTGGCCAACATCCCCGAGGAGGTATTCAGCTTCCAAGTCTTTGGAACGAAAGGCGGCGGTCGCATGTCGCCTGCGGCGTACATGGGCGAACAAGCCGGCACCCTTGTCAACGTTCAGCCGGTATGGCTGCCGAAGAGTGAGGCGCACGCGCGCGAGATCGCCGACTTCATAGGGGCCATACGCGGCGAATGCCGGGTGGGCGTGACGGGCGAAGAGGGGCTGAAAGTTACGCGCATAATAGATGCCATCTACGAATCGGCGAAGCTTGGGAGGGAAGTCAAGATCCCGAAACTTAAAATCTGACATGCCCCTGCGATCGCGGCGGCTGCGGCGTCAGGCCGGAGATATTTTGCCGAGTATGCGCGGTCCGCTCGCACCGGTAGCCGAAGGCAGATTGGAAGGCGCCAGGCATATCGTCTCGTTGGCCAGGATGGCGAACGCTATCGCCTCCTTGCCCTTGACGGGTATGCCGTACTCTTCGCTCAGGCGAAGCTCCATGTTGCCCATCTCGGCCGACAGTTTTTCCATGAGGAACTGGTTGAGCGCGCCGCCGCCGGAAACGATGATCTCGTCAACGGTCTGCCGGGACAAAACGAACCGCTGTAGACTCTGGGCCAACGCCCTCGCCGTGAAGGTCGTTGCGGTGGCGATCAGATCGCTGGGTTTCACCCCCCTGCTTACGCCTTTATAGAAAAGCTGTTCCGTGAACTTCTCGCCGAACTCCTCGCGCCCGGTGGATTTCGGAGGTTCCAGGGCGAGGAAGGGATGCTCCATGAGCTGTTCCATAAGGAACGCGTCCACCTGGCCGCTGCGAGCTATCAGGCCGTCCTTGTCATAACGCTGCTTGTTCATGGTCATTATCCGGACCATGGTGTCTATAAGCATGTTGCCCGGACCTGCATCGTAGGCGAGCGTGCTTTCCGGGGATGCGTCCTTCGCCAGAAAAGTCACGTTGCTTATCCCGCCTATGTTTATGAGGATCCGGTTTCGCTCCGGATGGTGGAAGAGCAGGTAATCCACGTATGGTACGAGCGGCGCGCCTTGGCCGCCGGCGGCCATGTCGCGCTTTCGGAAATCGCTTATCGTCGTAACTCCGGTCAGTTCGGCAATGACTTCCGCTTCGCCGATCTGCAGCGTGGACGGCTCGCGTGAAAGGCTGGGAGGCAGCGGCGGCCCGCCCTTTCGCGGAGGGAGGTGGCATATCGTCTGCCCGTGGCTGCCTATCAGATCAACCTGTTCCATCGGCACGCCGGCCTTTTCGGCTATAGCCTTCGCGGCCTCGGCGAAAAGGCGTCCAAGCCAAAAATTCAGTCGGCATATGTCTCCGGTGGTGCCGCGATCCGGGACCGCCACGGCCGCTATGGCCTCCGCGATTTCCTCGGGGTATTCGTATGTGTCGTACGCGAGTACCTTGACCTTGAGGCCAAGCCCGCGCCCCTCGATCCTGACCATGGCGGCATCCATGCCGTCCATCGAGGTTCCGGATATGAGACCGATTACGTTACGAACCGGTTTATCGGCGATATCGGCGAGCTTGTAGGCCATGCCGGTCCATCCTCCCCGATGCGCGGGAACCGCAGCGTTCCCATCGCCGGCGCGGCATCCGCCATCCGCCAGGGCGGCATTCCGCGCGACAGCCACAGCATTCTACCGGCGCCTTCGCCCGGCCGCCATGCCCTTGGGGACGATTCCGGTCAGCATCACGCGATCTTATTACGGCACCCCCGCGGCGGCAAATGGCAGCGCCCGGCTTCCGCGTCAAGCGTCGGGCGCGTCCTTGCTGCGGCAGGCGGGCGGGATGGAACCCGGACGCTGCCGCAGGCTGCCCGGCGGTTATCCGGCCTCCGGCGGAGCGGATCGGTGCCGGCCTGGGTTGTGCGGCCCGTGACGGCTGCGCGGCCGATTCGCGTTTCCCTTTCCGGGTCCGATGCCGTACATTTCCGACGGCGGCCCGGATTCCCTTCCTCGCGGCCGCCCGGCTGAGGGGGCGATGTCGGCGCGCTTCCTTCTTCCGCCGGAGGGCAGCCGGGCCGTGGCCGGGAGACGGACCGCGGACGCTCCATTTTCCCCAGGGGGCGATGGTTGGACGGCACGCCGCGGCAGGGGGCTTCCCTGACCGGACGGCGGCCGGGAAAGGCCGGAGAGAGGCCAGCGAAGGAGACGCCGGATCGAGGGGACGCTCGGGCGTCGGCGGGCGTCATAAATCTTGCGCGGGAGCGGACGGGATATGATCGAACGGCTGAGGAAGATGGTCGGCAGAGAGGTCGTCCTGGATACGGACGCGGAATACATTTACATCGGCACGCTGGCTTCGGTAGAGGAGGATTGCGTGGTGCTCGAAGACGTGGACGTTCATAACCGGTCGCCGGAGGAAACGTCGAAGGAAAAATATATCCACGAGACGCGAAAGATCGGGGTCAGGCCTAATCGCAGGAGCGTAGCGGTTCGTATGGACAGGATAGTTTCCGTCTCGCTGCTCGAGGACGTCATAAGGTTCAACTGAGCGCGCGACATGGATCTCTCGGTGTCGGGAAACAACATGGCGGGCGCCCGGCGTTCCAGGGTGGGCCGGGGATTCCGGCGGGGGGCGGCCGCGCGGGCGGAGCGCTCGCCGCGGGCTGCGTCCCCGGTCGGGGGTTTCCTTGCGGCGGTCGCCGCGGCGGCCGTCTTCGCTACGGCCGGGTACCGCTGCGCTGCTGCCGAGCCTCCCGATGCCGCCGGAGGAAACAGAACGGGCCGCCGGCCCGGCGCCAGCGGCGCGACGGAAGGCCGCGGCGCGGAATCGGGTCCGGTCCGTCCGCTGGCCGGACGGTCCGGTCCTGCCGGCTCGCACGGGGCGAGGGCCTCGAGCGGCGTGGCTCCCGCCGGACACAGGCCGCGCCTGGCCGGCGCCGGCGAAAAGATCGTCCTTGGCGCCGACGCGTCGTTCTCGGTCCCGGGGACGGAAGGGGCCTCCGGCGGCGCTGCTGGACACGCGAACGGCCCGTACCTCTGGCGGCAGATTGCGGGTCCCGATATCCCGCTGGCTCCCGAAAGGACGAAGGCGCTGACGCTCGAATTGCGGCCCGTCGAGCCTGGGCGCTACGCCTTCGTCCGAACATCGGGGGACGGTTCCGAGGAAACGTTCGCCTTCGAGGTGCCGCCGGGTATAGAGCCGGGCTTCGGCGACAGGCGGCCCGTGGCGCGTCTCCCGGCCGTGATATCGGCGTTGTGCGGCCGCCCGATCGTTCTGGACGGCAGGCTGTCGTTTGATCCGGACGGGCAAGCATTGAGCGGAAGGTGGGAGAAGGACGATCTGTATCCCGGCGCCCACCTAGAGCCGGACGCCCGCCGCAACGGCATGACGGCATGCTTCGCCGCCTCGAAGGAAGGGATATACAAGATCAGATTCTACGCGTCGGACGGAACGATGGAGAGCGAAGCGGCGACAGTCTACGTGCGCGCCATGGCAGCGCCGGAGGACGGCGCCGATCTTCCGATCTCCGCCGCAAGCGCCTCCGCAACCCCAGACGCTACCGCCGGTTCGAGCGACGATCCGATGGAAAGGCTTGCGACTTTCGAGCTCCGAGAGGGCAATCTGCGGAAAGCCGTGGAAAAGTTTCCGTTCCGCGCCGGAATGGTTCTGATCGTTGACAAGGAAGTCGCCGATCCTAGGGAGCTCGACACGATTCCCGTCAGCGTTGCGCTCAAGGACGCCCCGGTGCGCCAGATAGCCGATTTCATCTGCCGCCAGATCGGCGCAGCGTACCGCCGGGAAGGCGTTCGAGGGTTCAGGATATGCGGGCCTGACTTTCTGGCCGGGGAGAAGTTGGAGGCGAAGGCGTACCCCGCCGACGCGCTGTTCATCGAAAGGGACGGCGGCGACCTGCGGGCCGTCCTTCACGAGGCCATGAAGTGGCCGATGTTCTTGAGGCGCGACATAACCATCGAGGTTGACGCCGGGCGGCGCCAAGTGCATGCCGTCGCGCCGAAGACCGTTCTGGACCGCATCGGCGCCGCGATCGCGGCCCTGCGCGGCCCGGGCGATCCGCTGACCGGAGCGTTCCGCGTGAGGCCCGAGCTCGAATCGCTCAGGCGTAAACTGCGCAACAAGACGGCCGCCGTCGAATGGAAGGCGCGACGCCTGGACTTGGCCCTGCGGGACATCGAGGAGGCCGGAGATATCAACGTCGGATGGAATCCGCGGGAATTCACCGGAGATCTTCCGAAGCTTTCGCTTTCGGCCCAAGGGGTGGCGTTGGCTGATCTGTGCGCCGAGGCGGCCAGGCTCGCCGGATTCAAGGGCTTCGCTCTCCATCCGCCGAACGCCGTATGGTTCTATAGGGAAGCCGAACCGATGGAGACGGCCGAACTTTCGTGGGATCGCGCCGGGGTCAAGGCCTATGATATAAAGATCTTGGCCGCCCACGTAGGGTGGACGCCGGCGATGATA
>CALKMO010000363.1 GCA_937991785.1 uncultured bacterium
GTTCAGTATCTCCCTGGCGATTAGGAGCCCTGCATGGGCGGCGTACTTCTCGACGATATCGCGGGCGTCGAGCAGCAGCGGGGCGTCCGGCAGCGGCATCTGCACCGAGAGCGCGCCGTTTTCCGAACGGCAAGCCCAGCCCTTGGGCAGTTCAATTCCGCGCGTTTTCCGAGCCGTTTATGCTGTGAATTGGACGATAGCGAAGCGGAGAGAGGAAAAGGGGCTGGAAGGGCGATCGAACGCGTTTTTTGGGATTTTTGATGATCGAACCGGCCGCCGAAAGGCTAAAGATCGCGTTCGAGACACAAAAAGGACCCTGTCGGGACGGAGTATCCCGCGGAATCCCCGGGATTCGCACGCTCTGGCCATTTGTCGGGCGATCAGACCGGCATCGCCGGGTCGCGCCCGGGGCCGATCCCGTCCGCGCATCGCCGAATTCCAGCATAAGGCGCCGGGGCGGGCGGCCAAGGACGACTACTTATCCCTTCTCATCCGGATTCTCCTTTTCCTTGCCGCCGGCCCGCTTCTTTCTCCGCGTCTTGCGGTCGCCCTGCCGGTTCTCTCCCTTTTCCCTTTTCCCTTTTCCCTTTTCTCTTTTCCCTTCCTTCTTCCGGCTGACTTCTTCCTTCCGGCCGTTGCGTTTGCGGCGGTCCTTTTAGTCATATGCCGCGGCAGATATCCACTCACGCCCACAAAAACCGGGTGGAAAATCGAGAAAAACGGCGTTCCTGCGCTGGGCGCTCAACTATGAAGCTTTGGGGTAAAGCCACCCCGAGTCCGCGGGAATCTCCCTGTCGTCCGTAAACAGCGCAACCGGCCCGATTATTGTGGAGTACCCCAACAGGATAGGCTATAATGAGTTACGTTGGATACGATAGGACGTAGCGATTTCTACAATGGGAGCTGGATTGCAGGGTTGGGGAGTCGCGAGCTTACAGCGATACAGGGAGCAGACGGTTATGAGATTAAGGCGCCGACGCGAACTCAAGGGCGGCTTGCTGCAGGGCGTCTCCCCGCTACCGACGCTTATAACGCTCGGCAACCTGGTCTTCGGGTTCGGCGCCATTGCGCTCGCCGTAAGGGTCATGCGTACACCTCTGCCGGATGGCTATCCTTGGAGTCAGATTGAGCTTATGCACATGGCGGCCATGTGTATAATAGGCGCGATGATATGCGATGCCCTCGACGGCCACGTCGCCAGGTGGACAGGGGCGACCAGCCGATTCGGCATGGAACTCGATTCGCTCGCTGACCTCTGCTCCTTCGGCATCGCGCCGGCCGTACTTGCCATGGCAGTCTTCTCTATGGAAGGTTCTTACTTCCGCCTGCCTACCAGGTACGTAAACCTTCCTGAAAGGTACGTTTGGATAATGCTGGCAGTATATGTATCGTGTACGGCAGTGAGATTGGCGAGGTTCAATGTGGAAGCCGGGCCGGTGCATTCCGACCATTTTTCCGGGCTCCCGTCCCCTGCAGCAGCGGGATGCGTGGCGAGCCTGGTCGGACTTAACTACAGTGCCAGGAACTGTTTCTTCACGGAAACCATAATGATCGCCATGCCCCTGATCATGCTGCTCCTCGGCATACTCATGATTACCCGCCTCCGGTACGCCCACCTCATGGAATATCTGCTGCGCGGCAGGAAGTCGTTCATGCACCTGGCGATCCTGCTGCTCCTTGTAACGCTGACTGTTATGGTTCACGAACTGGTGCTGGCGTTAGGTTTCAACATATACATGCTCTCAGGACTGATCGCAGAGTTCCGCGGCGAAGCTGTGAGGCTTGGGGAAGATCGGGCTGGAGAATCCGGCCAGCCGGCTCCTGCCTCCGCGGCCGGCGCAATGAATGTCGGTGGCGGACAGATCGCATGCCCCAAACCGAAGCTTATTCCTCCTCCTATAGCCGACGAGGAAGTTCGGGATAAGCGCGATGCCTCAGCCTGATGGAAGCGATACCGTAAGGGCCTCAGGAGCGTCGCGCCAGCGCCGTCCGGGTCAAGTTTCAGGCCTGCCGCGAGAGGCCTCCGCTATAGATGCCGGCGCGTGGGATTCAGGCCGATCAAAACGTCCCGAACCATGGTATGCCGACGGCCTCCGCTTCGCTTGCGTTAGAGGCTGCACGCGCTGCTGCCGGGGATTCCCAGGCGACGTTTTCGTTAACGACGAGGAGATCGCCGCCATCGCCGCCTTCTTGGGGCTTCCGGATCCCGAGTTTCGAGACGCGTTCCTTCGCCCGGCCGGCAGCGGAAGGTTGAGCCTGCGGGATCGCGGCGACTACGAATGCGTGATGCTCGAAGCCGGCGGCTGCTCCATATATCCTGTCCGCCCGCGCCAGTGCAGAACCTTTCCGTTCTGGCCCGAGATAATCGCCTCGGCCGACGCGTGGGAACGCCAGGCAAAAACATGTCCCGGCATCAACTACGGCATGCTTTACACGCGCAAGCAGATCGAGGCCTTGGCCGGCATATATTGACTTGGTCCCGACATCGCCGGGCTAACATTTCAATCCCGCATAAGAAGCCCTATGGTGCCAGCGCGCTTCGACCGCCTCAGTGCGGCTGGCGCGACGCACATCCCGTACCCCGCGCAGCGAAGACGGGCGACCACGCCGCAACGATGGGTGCCGGAAACTGTCACGCACGCCGCCTGTCTTCGCGCCGCCGGGCTGTTTGTGCCGCTCGTCTTTTCTCGTCCCTTGCTATTCCTATGCCGAGCGCGAAGGCGAGGTTGGCCCTATCGGATAATTCGAAACCGAGATGTTCCGCGCTGCCCGTGAATATTGTGGTGACGCCTGGACCGTGCCCGGCAGTAGTGCAGCACGAATGCACCACCACGCCTATTATCAGGTGGCCGCGCCGATATATCCGACCGAAACCGCTGTAGGCATCCAGGATAGCCACCATATCTCCGAACCGCAGCCTGTCCAGCTTGTACTCCCTAACCGTATCGGGATCGAACATTTGTATGTCGTAGTCGCCCGAATAGGTCTGGTTATGGCCCAGCCCACTTCCCATGACCGCGGCCGGAACCGTTAGGTGCACGGGAACTATCAGCCTGCCGCCTGCATCCTTCAGCCCGAGCCTAGGCAATATGCGCGGATCCACATTCATAACCGTAACATCGGGGAAATCCGGAAATTTGAGGCCCAGGCCGAAGGCGCGCACGAGCACCTTGTCGCCGGGGGCCATCTTCTCCATGTCGGACGGATCGAAGTCCACCAGCACGTGCTCTATGCCTCCGTGCTTGCCCGTCACAATCCCGACAGATCCTTTGGCGTCCCCGGATATCACACGGGCGGTATTGCCGATTTGGCTGAGGACGTTGAACCCGACGTTGGAGGATGAAGCGTCGAACTGTTTCGCGAAGTTGCGGCAGGAAACACCGGGCTCTACATGGTCCGCTTCCCACTCGACGGCCGACATCCCGATCCGGATATTGTACGAGATGCCTCCGGTCCCGGGCAGGGCGCGCGGCTTGCCATCAGCCCCTACGCGGTACAGAGTAAGCGGGGGATGCGTGATCTCGCCGACTACGGACATTTCAACCAGCCGTTTTTCATTGGTACGGACCATATGCGAGCGCCTCCTTGTCTATTCGCGCCGGCCATCCTATCAGCTGCGTCGCTCATTCGCCGAGGTAGGCCACGGCTTCGATCTCGACAAGAGATCCGGCCGGCAAGCGGGCTGCTTGGACGGTAGCTCGGGCCGGCCTATGATCTCCGAAGAACGCCGCATAGCGTTCGTTCATTGCCTCGAAATCGCGCAGGTCGGCGAGGTAAACCGTCGTCTTGACCACGCGATCCGGACCGACGCCGGCTGCTTCCAGAACCGCCCTGAGGTTTTCGAGAACCCGATCGGTGGCTTCCCGAATGTCCGATGTCTTCATCGCCCCGGTAGCGGGATCCTTCGGGATCTGGCCCGAACAGAAAAGAAAGCCGCCTGCGCGAACGGCCTGCGAGTAGGGCCCGATGGCCGCAGGCGCTTCCCCAGTGGAAATATATTCGATTCCCGCCATCTCGCTAATCCTCCATGTCATTCCTACCGATGCCGCCATCCGGCGTATGCCGACATGTTGCCGCGCATCAGGGAAGATGCCGAGTCCGGCATCCCATCGGCCGGCCAGAAGTTCAGCGAAGTCCCCCGCGTATTTTTTCTACGAGCCTAGTGGTGGACAACCCTTCGACGAGCGGCACGATCTCCACTCGGCCTCCGTATGACGTCACTATCTCCCATCCGACCGCGGTGGTCGGCGTGTTGTCGCCGCCCTTGACCAATACGTCGGGCTTTACGATGCGAAGAAGTCTCTTCGGCGTCGGTTCGTCGAAGACGGTCACGTAGTCCACGCACGATAGAGCGGCGAGCATCTTGACCCTGTCTTCCTGCGATACTACCGGGCGGTCCGGCCCCTTGAGCCTTGCGACGCTCCGATCTGAATTTATGGCCAGGATCAAGACATCCCCGAACGAACGGGCCTTTTCAAGGAGCGCGACGTGCCCACGGTGGAGCAGGTCGAAGCATCCGTTGGTGAAAACGATCTTTTTGCCCTCCCGCCGCAACTTTGCCGCAAGCGGAGCCACATCCTTGCGATCCAGTATCTTCCACGCGCTAGGAAAGAGCTCCGACATGGCCGCGCGGCGAACGGCGTCCCAGCTCAGTCTTCCCACCCCAACCTGTTCTACGATCAGCCCGGCCGCAAAATTCGCCATCCTGGCCGCCTCGATGATCGGCATCCCCGCCGCCAAGCACGCCGCCAAGGCGGCTGTCACGGCATCGCCGGCGCCGGTCGGATCGAACACGGCGCGCGCGCGCGCCGGGATGCACGTCGCAACCGTGCGCCCGCCCTCCCGTCCGACCACCGCCATACCGTCTCGGTCAAGCGTAACGACCAGATATCGCGCCCCCGACATCCTGAGCAGCTTATCTCCGGCAGCCAACAGCGAATCGCGGTCAGACACTCGAGTCCCCGACGCCTCCTCCGTCTCCTTGCGGTTCGGCGTCAAAACGGTGCACCCGCGGTAGGCGGAAAAATCCTTCCTCTTCGGGTCCACAATTATGGGGATGCGAAGGCGTGAGGCGGCCCGGATCGTCTCGGCCAGTACGCGGTCGGCCAGCGTTCCTTTGGCGTAATCCTCAAGGACCAACGCCATGGCGCCCTCGACGGCCTTTTTCGCGCGGCGCAGCAGCTCCGCGGCGACGGATCCGGACACGAGCGCGCGCGATTCCCGATCCACGCGAAGCATCTGCTGCCCGCGAGCGATGAATCGCGTCTTGAAAGTCGTCGGACGCGAGGGATCCGCAACGAGGCCCCAAGCGCTGATGCCGGCTTTGCGCGCTAGCTTCACCAGGCGGTCGCCCTCGGCATCAGCGCCTATCGCTCCGCATAAGATTGCGTCCATTCCCAGCGAAACGAGCTTTTCCGCCACGTTGGCGGCCCCGCCCAAATCGTAGCGCTCCTCAGAGACGTCCATCACCTGCACCGGCGCCTCTGGACTTATCCTGCTTACACCGCCGAACACGTAGCGATCGAGGATCGGATCCCCTACGACGGCCACCGCAACGCGGGGGAGGGAGATGGGCAAATTAACGCGATCCGTCGCGCTCATCGTTTGCCGAGCTCCGACGCCAGTTGCCTAAGGAAAGCCCCGAACCTGGCCTCATTACGGCGGTCTATCTCAACTAGACTTTCATGCGCCTTCATGATCAGTCGTACGCGCTCTTCATGCGACAGATATCCGTCGGGAAGCCTCGCCATCTCCAGCCCTGAAAGATCGGCCTTCCCACCCAACAGGACGAACCTATCGGCACCGAGGATCTGGAGCATCTCGAGACACTCCTGATTTAAGTTGACCAGAGCGACGAAGCCGGGACGCGGCTCCGGCGCGATCCCGGGGGCTCCGCCGGACGCATTTAGCGCGCCGACATCGGCGGATGTAACCTTCGGCGGCACGGACGATCCATTGATTCCGTCTCCGCCGCCGGCTCGGCTATCGCCCGATGCCGACGCGGCTGCGATCCCTTGAGCGGCACCGATGGATGGCGCATCCGCGCTCGGCCCGCTTCTCCCGGCATCGCTCCGGACCTCGTACGGCGGCGCATCATGCTTGCAGCAAGCGTCCGCGCGCAACCCGGCCGCTATGCCCACGATGGTCCCCATGAAGCTCGAATCGAACCCTCTGCATTCGGCCAAGTCAAAAACGAACTCCCGGTATCCTTCCGCTCTCTGCCTTTCGGCAAAGTCGAACAAGGCGGGGGCGGATGCCAGATTCCCTACCCCCACCACGCGTATGTACACGGTGGCGCCGGCGCGGGCAACGTATATCCCCTTCGCGGGAAGTTTCTTCTCCGCGCCAACCCCATCCTTGTTGGATCGTCCACCATCGGGAGAAGACGACATGTTCACCATCCGCCTTATCGAATTTCCTCTCCCCTGATTTGCGCCGGCCGTTCGAAAGCCGCAGTGCGCGCCACGGCACAGCTTACCGTATTTCCCGGCCCCATCTACATCCGACGCGCTGGCAGCCGGTGCCCGGAACGCCGCCAGCAAAACACCATCTCCAAACTCTAACGCCATATCTTTTATCTTATCGAGCACCCTGGGAAATTTCATCCAATACCCAAGAAGATGTCCGCCCGCATCGGAGACATATCGCGTCAGTCCCGCGCAACGGAGAAACGGCAAACATGACTCAATCGGTCCGGCTTTAGGCGACGGCCTGGATCCCACACGCTCGCGCCGATCCGGACAGGGTTCCGACTCGAAATTTTGCCACTGAAGGCCAATCGAGGGGGATGACCTTCGGCAACCTTCTCAGGACACGGCAAGACCGGGCGGCGCCCCCTTGTCCGTGGTAAGAAGCGAAAGGTCTCCGTTGGGAAGACGAACGGCCAGCAACATCCCTTCGGAACGAACGCCGCGCAAAGTCGTAGGCTGCAGGTTATCAACCACTATTATCGTCTTCCCCGCGAGCGCCTCCGCGGGATAATGCGCCCTGATCCCAGCTACGATCTGTTTCCTCCGCCCATTCCCTACGTCTATCGTCAACACCGTTAAGCGATCGGCATTCGGATGCGGCGCGGCTTCCACTACAGTAGCCGTAACAAGCTTGAGCCTTCCGAACTCTTCGATCGTAACGATCGGGATATCGCTCTGTTGCTGCCCCTCGTCCACGAATCTTTTCCTCCTTGTCGCCCCGTCAGATCCCCCCCTATCGATCCTAAATCGAAGCGCGCAGCCTATAAACCCAAAACCGAAAAAGCAGCGATCGCTCCCAGAAAATTATCATCCCAAGGGAAGAGAGGCGGGATCATTGCTTCTTAGGCTCTTCTTTCTTCCCGCTCCAATCGTAGAAATCTTCGGTTTTTTTCGTCTTCTTTTTCGTTTCTTCTTCCTTCTTGGCGGTTTCAGACTTCCGAGCTTCCTCGGCCTTACGAGCCTCTTCCGCCTTCCGCGCGGCCTCCGCAGCCCTCCGCGCCTCTTCTGCCTTCCTGCGTTCCTCTTCTGCCTTCCGAGCTTCTGCAGCCTTCCGGCGAGCTTCTTCGGCCTTTCGGGCCTCCTCAGCCTTCCGAGCTTCCTCAGCTGCCTTCCGGGCCTCTTCGGCCTTACGAGCCTCTTCCGCCTTCCGCGC
>CALKMO010000364.1 GCA_937991785.1 uncultured bacterium
GCCGCCGAAGGCCGGCAACAGGGCGGGATGAACGTTCATGATGCGCCCGCGAAAGTCTTCCGGAACCCTGATCAGACACATGAACCCGGCGAGGCACACAAGGTCCGGCCGATGGATGCGGATAAATTCGAATATGCGATCACTGAATTTCTCGACCGTCGCGAACTTCTTCCGCGGTACAACCGCCGAGGGGACTCCTCTTTTCGCGGCACGCACAAGCCCATATGCATCCCGCCGGCTCGATACCACCGCCACGACCTCGGCCGGAAGCTCTCCGCGCTGAATCTTTTCGAACATGTTCTCCAGCGTCGTGCCGGATCCGGACAGCAGGACAGCCAGCCTTATGCGTCCTCCGCTGGACGTTTCCATGCACATTTCCTTCCAATGTTCCGGGCGGTCGCGTTTCCCGCCTTATATGCGGCCCGAATTTTGGATCGGACGGCCGCCCGCCCGGATCAGCGGCCCCTAGCGTGCGGCGTCGCGGGAACCGAGTTCCGTAACGCCCTCGATGAACAGTTCGGCGTCGCGCAGCGGAATAACCCCTTGCCCCCACGGGCGATAGACGGCGAGCATCCCCACGCCGCAGGCCACCGCCGCGGCGCGGAATATCTCTATAGCCGTTTCGGCCGCCGCCTGCCACCATGTTGGGCGCCACCAGTCACCCGCAAGTACCGCCCAGCGCGCCGAAGCCAGGCATATCCAGCCTGCCAGAAACAAGGCCGCCGCGACGGCCAGCCTGGCCACGACGGCATCCGACTGAACCGAAAGGGCGCGCAGGCCGTGCGCCACGAGGGCCGAAAAATTCATGCGGGATCTGCCTCTCAGCCGCCCGCCGCGATCGGCGGTTATGTACTCGATCGGAATGCGCAGCTGCCGCGCGGAAGCGGCGTAATGGACCCACGACTCAGGCGATCCGGTCACAGCCGGCAGGAACGCGGCCGGCACCGCCGAGAAGTTCCCGGGCGGCGCCTCGATCCCAGCCAATGCGGCGTGAAGGATGCGGTAGAGAAGGTAGAAGATGCGGAAAGCCGGCCCTTCCGACCGCCTGCCGCGCCTGGCGAAAACTATGGCCTTCCCCTCCGATTCGCGCAACCTTTCAAGCAACCGCGGTATGTCCTCGGGCCTGTCCTCTCCGTCGGCGTCCATCACGACCGCAGCCTCGCAACTTCCCTCCTTGTGAAGGAAAGACAGGCCGATAGCGACTGCGCGCTGGTGGCCGAAGTTCCGGCGCAGCCTGAGCGATCTGAGGCCGAGGATTCCACGGAAAGGGCCGGCAGCCAGGTCCATAGGGGCAGGTGACCGCGACCCGTCGTCGACTATCAATATGGAGGCGCGCGCTCCGGCCCCCGACAGCGCCGAATCCACCGCCGGCAGGAGCGCGCGGACGGAGTCCCAGTCGTCCAGTACCGGGATTATTATGGCGATCTTTTCCATCCTTCCTCTTCGGTCGCGGACAGCCTTTTGCCGATGCGGCCGTTGGCGGGCACCTCACCCGCGGCGGCGTTCCCCGAAAATCGCTGAAAACCTCACGCCACTGTCCGCCTGCTGGGCGCGCTACGATGCCGCAACCGCTGGATACCGCGTCCCTGAATCCAAGCATACACGGAAGGCGGCATCGAGCAAGGCGCTTGCATTTTCCAGTCTGTCTGTCTCATCTTATTCCTGTCTGGCGCGGCTAAAAAGGTAAAAGCCAAATGGAATCCGGGAGGAAGGGGACGGACTATGGCAGCAGGCGAAATCGGCAGGCTGGACTTTCCGGGCGACCGTTCGTTCGCGGCCGCAATCGGCGATCTTCTAGGCGAGAAGGCCGACTGCATAGTGAATGCCGCTAACGGCATGCTGGCGCACGGCGGCGGCGTGGCCGCGGCGATATCAAGAGCCGCCGGCCCGGCGCTCGACGAGGAAGGACGCAGGATAATCCGCGAGCACGGGCCCGTTCCGGTCGGCGAGGCGGTCGTAACGACAGCGGGGCGGCTGCCGTTCAAGGGCGTCGTCCACGCGGTCGGTCCTCGCATGGGCGAAGGGGACGAGGGGCAAAAGCTTAAGAGGGCGCTGCTGTCGGCGTTCGCGAGGGCGGAGGAACGGGAATGGGAATCCCTCTCGTTCCCCGCTGTGAGTTCCGGCATATTTGCCGTCCCCCTGGATGTGTGCGCGAAAGCCTACGTCAAGGCGGCCGTCGAGTTTTTCGGGAAGAACCCCGGAGGAAGTCTTAAAACGATACGGCTGGTCGTCTTCGACGGCCCCATCGTCGGACACGTCAAGCGGGAGATCGAAGCCGCGATGGGCGGGAGAGACGCCAGCCGATCTTCCGCTTCGCGATTTGAGGAGCCGTGATCCTCTGCGGCGCATTGCGGTTCCGGATTGCCGGGATCGGCCGCGGCGGTCGGTCAGCCCGCCGTCGCCGTGCGCGATGGGAAAATCGCCGCAGCGGAGGCGCATGCCGAATCCATTGCCTTCGGCGTGTCCTTATGCGGCCGGAACAGAAACCGGCTCAAGATGCATGCTTCCAGCATTCTCGCCTGTTGCATGGACAAAACGGTCCGCAGCGGATACAACATCGCCGGTTAGGCGCGCGGACTGGGCGCCGGGCTGCCGGGGCCATACGCATGCTGCGGGAACTATTAGCTTCTGGTTATCAGCCGCTGCTGGAGATAGCGATCATCGCTATCGGCATTTTCTTCCTGCTCAGGTGGCTGATGGGCGCCCAGGGCGGATCCATGCTCCGCGGCATGTTGCTGCTGGTTGGCCTGATCTTCGTCTTCGTCTTCCTGATCGTCAAGAGGGCGGGACTCGAACGCATATCATGGCTGTTCGAACACATGGTGGGGCTGTCAGTAGTCGCGGCGCTGGTTGTGTTGCAGCCCGAGATGCGGCGCGGACTGGTCCGGATAGGCAGGAGTCCGTTGGCGCAGATGTTGCTGCGGCGCCCCAAGTCCAGGCCGATCGAGGCGATAGTCGAGGCGGCCGCGGCGATGTCGAAGAGGCGCGTGGGGGCGCTGATAGCCATCGAGCGGAACGACGGGTTGAACCAGTACGTCGAGAACGCCGTTCCGCTCGACGCTGCGGTCAGCAAGGAATTGCTGTGCACCATCTTCCACAAGGGGACGCCGCTTCACGACGGCGCCGTCGTGATCCGCGGCTCGCGCGTCGCCGGCGCCGGCTGCCTTTTCCCCCTGAGCGAAAATCCCACCCTCGCCAAGGACCTCGGGACCAGGCACCGGGCGGCGATCGGGATAACCGAGGAATGCGACGCGGTCACTGTCGTGGTCAGCGAGGAGAGCGGGAGCATCTCCGTTTGCGTGGGAGGCGAGATACGACAAGGTATTGAAGGAGAGAAACTACGGGACTTGCTTACAGACCTTTGCCTGGAAACGGTTGAGACTAGGGAGTAGGCGCCTGGCGGTCCGGCGCGCATATCGGAGATGAAGATCGGAAGCCTCGATGCGACTGCCTACGCCCATCCCGCTGCCGGCGGAAAGCTTCCCCGCCGGCAGCCGCGCCGGGCACGAAGGCTTGGTTCTCCGCCAGGCGCGAGGAAACGCTTGCGGTAGAACAGGCAAGTGCGGATAACGGGCGACCTAACCCGCGCGGAGGCGTGGGCCCGCATGAGCGGGGCAAGGCGGCATGGGGGGACTAATTTGGTTGC